>JAICUV010000371.1 GCA_025935655.1 Chloroflexota bacterium
CCGGGCTCCACGCCCATCCCGACCAGCGCCAGCTGTCCCTTCGCCTCCCACAGGGGCGCCCTCGCGAACTGTGCGTCGCCCAGCTTCTCGCCCGATAGCTCGTACGGACGATCGGGATGCGGATGCGACAGCGACATCGCCATGTCCAGGTAGGTGACGTCGGCCTCGAAGCAGGCGTCGAAGATCGGCATCACGAACCGTGGGTCCACGGCGTTGAGCACGTGCGTGATCCGGTGTTCGCGGATGAGCGCGCGGATCGCGGCGGGATCCGAGGCGTCCACGCCGGCGCCCGAGAACCGCGCGTCACCGCGGACCTGGGCGAGCGCGTGCTCCACGCGGGCCGGATCGTAGTCCGCGACGACCATGTGCTCGAAGAACGCCCGCCGGTCCGCGATCCCCACCGTCGCGCTGCCGACGCCACCCGCGCCGATGACCAGGATCCGCATGTCATGACCTCCGCAGGACGCCTTCTGCGGGGATCGTAGAACGGAAGCGACCCCGATCCGGGTCTGGTTCCGGATCGGGGTCGGAGGGTGGGTTCGCGGGAGGAGCGCGTCCCCGGCCAGTCAGTCAGGCGCCATGGCTGCGTCCACCTCGGGGTCCAGGATGGCGGCGAGGTCCTCGCGCGACGGGAGATCCCGGAGCAGCGCGATGAGCTCGTCCCCGTCCCTGAATGCCGCGGCGCGACCTGTTCCCACGTGCCGTGCGACGCCACGAGGGCTGTCGCCGGTGTCAGCGGCATGGTCGGCCGGGCTCCAGAGCCGGATCACGAAGGTGTCCACGGCATGCAGCATCGCCATCGGTCTTCAAGTTCCCTTAAAGCGGGATCCGCGACCGGCGTTCAGGAGAGGGAGGCGCTCGCTTCGGCGTCGTAGCAGAACGCCAGGAAGGCATCGCAGCCGGTGACCGAGGGGAGCTCGAGGCGGCCCATCAGCCCGCCGCCGCCGATGACCCGGGCGCCGCAGCCGTCGTGGAGGATGACGAGGGCGACGAGGCGGTCGGCGCTCCAGCCCACGATGTGCGGCTCGCGCGCGGAGAGCGTGTCGATGCGCAGCGTCAGCTCGCCGTCGGTGACGGTCGCGGCCACGAGGCCGTCCAGGTCCACGCGGACGCGGCGCCGGACGACGTGGCGAAGGCGACGAAGCAGCCGGGCGTCGCCGCTCGGGGCGAGGACGGGGCTCGCCACCCACGCGGGCGACGAGACCGGGGCCGCCTGCGCGGCCCGCACGCGCTGCGGCCCGCCCAGCGAGAGCTGGCCGGCCTCGCGCAGGGCGCGGACCCGTCGGACGAAGGGGAGGAGGCCGGTTCGGTACTCGTCGTAGGCGATCATCGGTGGTGGTCCCTGGTGGGCGACCCGGAGAGCCCGGGCCGCGTGGATGGCGTTGCTGTTGCCCGCATCCTCGTCCGCCCGTCTTCAGGTGCCCTTAGTCCCGGCTGAAACCGGCGTTACACTCGGGTTCCCGATGACCGTCTCGCCTCCCCGCACGCCGTTCACCCGCGCCGAACGCCTCGAGCGCCTCCCCGGGCTGCTCCGCGAGCGGATCCTCGTGCTCGACGGGGCGATGGGCACGCTGCTCCAGCGCCACCAGCTGTCCGAGGCCGACTTCCGCGGCGCGCGGTTCGCCGACCACCCGAAGGACCTCCGCGGTGACAACGACCTGCTGAGCCTCACGCAGCCGGACATCGTGCTGGACGTGCACCGCGCGTACTACGCGGCCGGCGCCGACATCGTGTCCACGAACTCGTTCACCGCGACCCGGATCGCCCAGGCGGACTACGGCCTGTCGCACATCGCGGCCGAGCTCAACGAGGCGGCGGCGCGGCTGGCCCGCCAGGCGGGCGACGAGGCGGAGGCGCGCGACGGACGGCCGCGCTACGTGGGCGGGTCGCTGGGACCCACGAACCGGACCGGCTCGATCTCGCCGGACGTCAACGACCCCGCGGCGCGCAACGTCTCGTTCGAGGAGCTGGCCGAGGCATACCAGGAGGCGGCCGAGGGGCAGGCCCGCGGCGGCGCGGACATCCTGTTCGTCGAGACCGTGTTCGACACGCTCAACGCGAAGGGCGCGATCTTCGGCATCGAGGCGGCGTTCGACGCCCTGGGGTACCGCCTGCCGGTCGTCGTCTCGGGGACGATCGTGGACGCGTCGGGGCGGACGCTCTCGGGCCAGACCGTGGAGGCGTTCTGGGCGAGCATCCGGCACGCGCGGCCGCTGCTGGTGGGGCTCAACTGCGCGCTGGGAGCGAAGCAGCTCCGCGAGCACGTGGAGGAGCTGGGTCGGATCGCGGACGTGCCGCTGGCCGCGTACCCGAACGCGGGGCTGCCCAACGAGCTCGGCGGGTACGACGAGACCCCCGAGGTCACGGCGACCGCGCTCGGCGAGTGGGCGCGGGCGGGGCTCGTGAACTTGGCCGGGTCCTGCTGCGGGTCCACGCCCGAGCACACGGCCGCGATCGTGGAGGCGGTCCGCGGCGTCCCGCCGCGTCCGATCCCGGAGCTGGAGCCTGTCACCCGCCTGTCCGGCCTGGAGCCGCTCACG
>JAICUV010000128.1 GCA_025935655.1 Chloroflexota bacterium
CGTACCAGGCATCCGATCGCGCGGACCAGTAGCGCGCGCCGAGACCCGTGCTGGCCGATACCCACCCCGGGGGTCGTAGACGACGGCGTCCCGTCATCCAGTCACGGGGTGGGGGGGATCGGCCGGAGTAGGCCCGATCGTGATCATTCATGCACCGGGTGGCTGCAATCGGGGCAGACGGGGAATACCACCCACCACCTGCATGCATGACCAACGCCGCCGTCGGGCGCGTGGACGAGGTGCGCCGCTGGGCCTACCCCTTGGAGGCCCCCGCCAGCGCCATCTCCACGAGCGTCGCGTGGGTCACGCCCGTCGCGCCGCGCGCGGCGTACGGGTACGCCTTGCGGAAGTAGCCCGTGCCGCCGATGTCGAGGTGGGCCCACGGCACCGTCCGGAACTGCTCGAGGAACAGGCCGCTCTTGACCAGCGACCCGTCGTTCGTGCCGGTGTTCTGGAGGTCGCCGTACCAGCTCTCCATCTCGCTGTAGATGTCGTGGATCAGCGGGATCCGCCAGTAGCGCTCGCCCGCCCGCGAGGCAGCGGCCGCGAGGTCGTCCCAGAACGGGTCGGGCGTCGCGAACGCGCCGGTCACGATGTTGCCCAGTGCCCGGCCGACCGCGCCCGTGAGCGTCGCCACGTCCACGAGGTGGGTCGCGCCCAGCTGCTCGGCGTAGGTCATCGCGTCGCCCAGGATCAGCCGGCCCTCGGCGTCGGTGTTGATGATGTCGACCCACTTGCCGTTGAGCGCCTTGACGATGTCGCCGGGGCGGGTCGCATGCCCGCCGGGCATGTTCTCGACCGCCGGCGCGACCGCCAGCAGGGGCATCCCGGGGGCGAGCCGGGCCGCGGTGACGATGGCCGCGATCACGGTGCACGCACCGGTCTTGTCCATCTTCATCTCTTCCATCCGGTCGGCCGGCTTGATGCTGATGCCGCCGGAGTCGAAGCAGACGCCCTTGCCGATGAGCGCGAGGTGCCGGCCCGCTTCGTCGAGGTCGCCCTGGCTGCCCGAGCGCATCACGATCATCCGCGGCGGGTTGTCGCTCCCCTGCCCCACGGCGAGGAACATGCCCATGCCCAGGTCCTTGGCGCGCCGCTCGTCGATGACGTCGATCCACAGGCCGTGGGTCGTCGCGAGCGCGGACGCCTCGTCGGCCAGCACCTGGGGCGTGATGTCGTTCGCGGAGCGGTTCGCGAACCGGCGCGCGATGTTCGCGCCCTCGCCCATGATCCGTCCGCGCTCCGCGGCCTTGGCCAGCGACGACGCGTCGCCGCCGGAGGCGATGAGCACCAGCTCGTCGATCGCGGGCGGCGCGGCCTCGGTGTCCTCGCGGTAGATGGCCTTGGGCTCGAAGCCGCCCTCGACGACGCCGCGTGCCACGAGCTCGGCGGCGGCCGCGACGCCGCCCTCGACGCCCCCAAGCGGGTCGAGCCAGACGGCGAGCGTGTCCGCGTGGCGCCCGATGAGCCGCCGGATCCCCGTCGCGCCGACCTTGCGCGCGATCTCGCGATCCAGCTCGTCCGCGGGACCCGCGGACACGGACACGACCCGCTTGACCGGCAGCTCGCCGCCCGCGCCCAACGAGGTGCTGAAGCGCTTGCCACGGAGCTCGCCGAACGCGTGGAGCGTCGCCAGCTCGCCGCCCGAGCGGCGGTCGAGCTCACCCAGCGGGCCGGAGAAGTCGGGATCGCCGACGACCGGGACGACGAGGATGTCCGCCGGCGCCTCCCACGGCTGACCGGTGACGATGCGGATCTGCAAGGAAGGGTCCTCCCGGGTGTCGCGGCCGTGGGCACACGGTGCGACGACGACTGATTGGGGCGAGTGTACCGGGCGGCCCTCGGCCCCCGGCAGGTCCGCGCACAGCCCCGGGATGGGACTACTCCGGCAGCGCGATCTCCACGTCCTGCTGGAGCTGGCGCTGGATCGCGAGCGCGTCCGCGAGCTGGCCGCGGGCGTCCTCGATCGAGATCGCGGCCTGGTTCAGCCCGCTCTGGGCGATGTCGGCCATGATCACCACGAGTGGGCGGGTGTCCCCGGGGAGCTGTGCGCGAGCGGCCTGCTCGCCGTCGAACGCCGCGCGGACCTTGGTCGTGACCTTGCCGTCGGCCTCGATGAGGACCTCGTACAGGTGCCGCAGCGCCTTGTCGTACGCTGCGTTGCGGTCGATCCAGCTCGTGAGCACGGAGACGTCCGCGGTCTTCGCGAGGCGGTCGCGGACGGCCTTCGCCTGGGCGATCGTGGCGTCCGATGCGTCGAGCCCGGCGAGCGCCTGCTTGAAACGCGACTTCGCGCCCTGCTGGGCCGCGGCCGCGGTCTCCTGGTCGTGGCGGAGGAGGAGGGCGTTGAGGTTGACCGCGTCCAGCGCCCGCCCGGTGAGGACCGTCCAGTCGTCGTCGAGGCCCGTGGCCAGCGTGAGGGTCGCCGCGAGCCCGTCGTAGCGGTCCTGGACCTCGGCGGCGACGCGCAGCTCGCTCCCCGGACCGACGCCCGGGACGTTGCCCAGGGCGTCCTTGAGGGCCGAGTGCGCCGCCGTGATCTCCGCGAGCCGGGCCGTCCCGGCCACGACCTGGGCGTTGACCTTGTCCACGTCGCCCGCGCTGACCGCGGCGAGGGCCTCGCGGGCCGAGGACCCGAGCGCCTCGACGGCGGTCGTGAGGTCCTGGAGCCGCTCGGTGGCCACGTCGAGCTGCGCCTTCGCGGCCTCGTCCGTGGTCCAGGTCAGGTCGGCGCGCCCCGCGGTGCCCGGCACATGGTTCATCGCCGCCACGACGCCCGCCCCGCCGAACGCGACGAGCGCGGCGATGAGCACCCACACGACGGCCGCGACGATGCGCTTCAGGGCGTTCACGCGGCGAGCGTAGCGGGTCGCGCCGGGACGCGCGCCCGGGGGAGCCTGGCGGCGTCAGCCGGTCGGAGGCTCCTGGTCCCGCAGCTTCATCCGGAGATGCCCCAGCCCACCCTCCATCGGCTGCGGGTCGAAGCCGAAGGACGATCGGACGACGTCGAGGTCGCCGGTGTTGTCGAGCTTGAGCTGGCGCAGCTGGTCCGTGGCCACCGGGAAGGCCTTGACCCGGAGCGCCTCCATTGTCCCGGCCACGAGCCGGATGAGCGTCACCGGCATCGGGACGAGCGCCCGCCTCGCGCCCATGGCCCGGAGGACCTCCTCCACGATCTCGCGGTAGGTCCAGTAGCGCGGCCCGCCGAGCAGGTACTCCGTGCCGGCGGTGGACGGATCCTGGAGCACGCGGACGGCGATCCGGGCGAGGTCGCCGATCGCCAGCGGCTGGAATCGCGCGTCGCCCTTCCCGGTGATCGGCACGATCCCCGGCGACAGGCGGACGAGGTCCGCGAGGATGTTGAAGAACCCGTCTCGAGGGCCGAACAGCAGGCTGGGGCTGAGGATCGTCCAGTCCAGGCCGCTCGCGCGGACGATCGCCATCCCCTTGGCCTTCGAGCTCGCGTAGTGGAGGTCGGGCTCGTCCGCGACGCCCAGCGCTCCCAGGTGGACGAAGCGGCGCACGCCCGCGTCGGTCGCGGCCCTGACGATGTTGCGCGTCCCCTCGGTGTTCACGAGGCGGAGGCTCGCCCCGCCGTCCCAGTCACGCGGGATCGCGACGAGATGGAGCACCGCGTCGGCGCCCTCGAGCGCGGCCGGGAGCGTCGCGAGCCCCGTGACATCGCCGGTTCGGGTCTCGAGGTTGGCGCGCTGCGCCGGGGTCAGGCGGCGCTCGACGAGGGCGGCCGCCTCCGCGTCACGCACGAGCGCGCGGACATGGATGCCGGCGTCGAGCATCGCGGGGACGAGGTGGCTGCCGACGAAGCCGCTGGCGCCGGTGACGAGGACGGTGGTCATGCGGGTGGGTGCTCCGGTAGGGGCGCGGGCTCGGGCTCGCGGTCGAGTTCGGTTCGCGGGCGGGCCCCGGGTGGATGGGTTGCGCCCGGCTCCCCGCGAAACGTGCTACCCGTCAGGTGCATGATACACCGCTCGTCCAGTGGCCCGTACAGGCGGGTCCCGCCGCGGGGTGATCCCACATACCATCGGGCCATGACGGCTCTCGATCAACGCACGCTGCGCGCCCTCGTGCGCGCGATGCCGAAGGCGGAGCTCCACCTCCACCTCGACGGCTCGCTCCGCGTGGACACGGCCCTGGACATCGCCCGGACCCGCGACATCGAGGCACCCGGGACGTTCGGCGCGATGCGCAGCGTCCTCGTGGCGCCGGACCAGGTCACGGACCAGGCGGAGCTGCTGGCGGCCTTCGACCTCCCGATCCTCCTGATGCAGGACGCCGAGGCGCTGGAGCGGATCGCCGCGGACCTGGTCGAGGACAAGGCCCACGACAACGTCCGCTACGCCGAGGTCCGCTGGGCGCCGCTCCTCCACACGAACCAGGGGCTCACGGGTCGCCAGGTCGTCGATGCGGTCTGGAAGGGCTCGGTCGCGGCCGCGCGCAAGGCGGAGACCGAGGTGCGGCTGATCGCGACGCTGATGCGCTCGCACGCGCCGGAGCGGAACCTCGCATTCGTCCGCAGCCTGGAGAAGCATGGCGTCCCCGACGGGCTGGTCGCGGTCGACCTCGCCGGGCCGGAGGCGCGGTTCCCGGACCCGGAGCTGCACCGGGAGGCGATCGAGCTCGCCCGGTCGATGGGCCTCCACGTCACCGTCCACGCCGGCGAATGGGGCGGTGGGGCGCAGGTGCTGCGCTCGCTGTCGGTCGCGCCGGAGCGGATCGCCCACGGGCCGCACGCGATCGAGGACCCGGCCTGCGTCGCGGCGCTCGTGGAGCGTGGCGTCGTCCTGGACCTGTGTCCGACGTCCAACACCCAGGCGAACATCGTGCCCACGTACGAGGCGTTCCCGCTCAAGCGGCTGATGCAGGCGGGCGTGCGCGTGACGCTCAACACCGACGACCTCACCGTCTCCGACGTCACGCTGTCCCAGGAGTACGAGGGCGCGGTCAGCCGGCTGGGCGTCACGGTCCCGGAGCTGTGGGACCTGGACCTCGCCGCGATCGAGTACGCGTTCTGCGACGACGAGACCCGCGGCCGCCTCCGCGACTCGTTCCTCGCCTGGGGCGCCGGGATCCCGGAGCTGTTCCACCCCTGATCGCCGGCCCGGTCCCGGACTCCGGCGTCGCCCTGCGATGCACACATCGCGATCGTTCGATGGGCATCGAATTCGATGGCGATCGAACCATCCGCATGTACGCGCCGCTGCGCGGGAGGCGGGGGCGCGAGGGCCGGGCGAGGGGCGGGCCCGCGAGCAGCCGGGCGAGACGCGCCGAGGCGCGTCAGCTCGACGGGGTGAGCGACACCACGGTGACCGACAGCTCGTCGTCGATGGCGTTGGGGACCGGGTCGAACGTGATCGTGGTCGGGATCCCGCCGTTGCCCCACGTGGCGTGGACCTCGCCGCCGTCGGCGATCGTGGCCGCGGCCTTGGCGTAGAGGTCATCCACCGTCTGCACCGGGAGCGCGACCCCGGGCTCGATCCTCGGCGGCCACTGCACCTCGGTGGCCTGCCCGTCGACGACGGTGACCGTGAACTCGCCATTGAGCCCGCACTCGCAGCCGTACTGGATGACCCACGAGTAGTCGCGCGGGCCGAGCCGGAGCCATGCGTCGCGCTGCGCGGCGAGGTCCGGCGGGAGGCCGGCCAGCGGGCTGGGCAGCGAGACCGGCGCCCGGTTCAGCGGGGCCGGCAGCAGCGAGCAGCCCACGAGGAACAGCGCGAGACACAGTGCGAGGAACGGGAGCGCACGGCGAAGGGCGATCACGGCACGCAGACGCGCGAGCCCGGTCGGGTGTTCCGGCGGCTCAGGCCTCGGCCAGCTCGTCGAGGATCCGCCCGAGCGCCGCGCCGTCCTCGGCCACGCGCGTCGGGCGCTCGGGCTCGGGGAGCTCGTCGGCCATCGCGCGGGTCGTCACGCCGGTCAGGATCAGCACGGTCCGCGCCCCGACGGCCTTGCCCGCCTGCACGTCGGTCATCGCGTCGCCGATCATCACCGCCCGACGCAGGTCTGCCCCGACGAGCTCCGCCCCGACCTCGAGCAGCAGCGGCCCGGGCTTGCCGATCGTGACCCGCGACTCCGTCCGCGAGGCGACCTCGATGGCCGCGACCACGGAGCCCGCGCCCGGGCGGAAGCCGCGCTCGGTGGGGTACATCGGGTCCTTGTTGGTCGCGACGAGGACGGCCCCGGCGCGCACGCAGTCCGCGGCCGCCGCGACCTTGAGGTAGGTGAGCTGTGGGTCGAGCCCCACGACCACGGCGTCCGGCTCGCCCGCGGCCGCCCAGCCGTCGATCCCCTCCTGCGCCATCCGCGTCGCCGCGTAGCTCGCGCTCACGACGTCGAAGCCGGCCTCGCCCATCTCGCGCTCCAGGCCGGCCGCGCCCACGACGAGCACTCGTCGGACGCGCTTCATGTGGTCGCGCATGTAGATCGCGCTCGCCCGGGCGGAGGTGACGACGCGGTCCGGGCCCACGGGCGCGCCGTGCGCAAGCAGCCGCGGGACGTAGTCGGTGTGGTAGTGCATCGCGTTGTTCGTCACGTAGACGACGTCGTCGCCGGCCGCGGCCCTGGCGCTCAGGGCCTCCGGCACGCCGGGGACTGGCTCGGTGGCGCGATAGACGACGCCATCGAGGTCGACGAGGAGGAGCACCGCACGATGCTACCGTCTGTGCATGCCCGTGGGCCCCCACTCCCCCTTCTTCGGTACGGACCGCCTGATCGTCGACGGCACGAACCTCCTGTTCCGCCTCGCGGGCGGGGGTCGCGCCGCGCCGCCCGCGGCCGTCATCGGCAAGCTCCGCGCGGCGGTGCCCAAGGAGACGTCGATCGACCTCGTGTTCGACGGACCGGGCCACGGCGTGTTCGGGCGCCTCGCCGAGGGGATGTTCGTGCGCTACTCCGGGCGCCGCGAGGCGGACGACGTGATCCTCGACCTCGTCGGCGACGCGCTGATGGAGGCGGGCGGCGGCCCGACCGCGGGGGCCAAGGTCCTCGTGGTGAGCAACGACCGCGAGCTGCGGGAGCGGATCCTCGCGAAGGGCAGCCGGACGGTGCCGCTCCAGTGGCTCATCGAGCGGATGGGCGTGCCCGTCCTCCAGTCGCCCGCCGCGGGCAACCGTCGTGCGCCGGCGGGCTTCGGACAGGGACCGGGCGGGAACGGCCCCAACGCCGCCGGACGGGAGGACGATCGACCGGGCTGGAAGCCGGGCCGGGGCGCCACATCCAAGACCGGCGCGCCCCGCAAGGTCGCCCGCCACAAGCGCCACCCCCGGATGGGAGCCTGACCCGGCGCAAGTTGCTAGGATGCGCGCGTGATCATCGACCAGCTCAACCAGATCTGGACCGGCATCCTCGAGTTCACGGCGCGGTTCGTGATCCCGGCGTGGGGCGAGCTGATCAACCTGCTGCCGATCCTCCTGCTGATCGGCGTCGTGGGCCCGATCCTCACGATCCTGGCCATCGCCTGGCTGCGCTACGCGATCCTCAAGCCGCGCGTGACCGCGGGCTTCGTGGACCCCCGGCGCCCGGCCCCCATCGGCGATGACGGCCAGCCGGTCTTCCCCGTCGGGGAGCCGTACTCGCTCGCCGAGGCGATGATCTACGAGCCGGGGGCCACCCGATCCGTGAGCGGCGACGAGCTCCTCGTCAGCTGCCCCAAGTGCGGCCTCGTCCGCAGCGCGGCCGTGGAGACCTGCGGGAACTGCGGCCTCTCGTTCAGCCTCACGCCTCCCACCCGCGTCCTCCGGCCGGCCGCGCCGCCGCCGGGCGGGCGCGCCGCCGTCTAGCCGGACCACCTCTCCACCCCGACCCGCGGAACCGTCCGCCCGGTCGCAAGCGTCCCGGGACACGATATGGAACAGGCCTCCTCGATCCTCTTCGTCCTCGGTGTGATCGCCACCGCCATCGGCTTCGCCGCGCACGTGGGGCATGCCGTCCTCCTGGCGAACGGCAGGCGGGTCGTCTCGTTCGCGCCCGCGCCCCAGCCTGCCTTCGCGACCGGCGGCGTCACGGGCTCGTTCGTGGCCTCGCGGATGTCGTCGGCGAGCGCACCGCTCGAGCTGTCGGCGTCGCCGAGCCCCCTCTCGCGCGCCGCGACCGTCATCACCGCCGCCGCGTTCGGGCTGCTGCTCGCGTCGCTCGTCACCCGCGGGATCGCCGTTGGCCGCGGACCGTACGGCAACCTGTACGAGTTCAGCGTCGCGTTCGGGACCTCGATCCTCGGCGGGTACCTGTTCCTCGCCCAGCGCTACCCCATCCGCCAGATCGGGTTCATCCCCGTCGGCGTCTCGCTGGCGATGCTGCTCTACGCGAGCTCGCTGCCGTCCGAGATCGAGCCGCTCGTGCCCGCCCTCCAGAACGCGCCGCTGCTGACGATCCACGTGGGGATGGCGGTGCTGGCCTACGGGATCTTCGCCACGGCGTTCGCGGCCGGCGTCGGCTACCTCGTCCAGGGGACCGGCGACCGGATCGGGTGGCTGCCGTCGCACAAGACGCTCGACGAGGTGGCCTACCGGGCGGTCATCATCGGGTTCCCGATCTTCGCCACGATGATCATCCTCGGCTCGTGGTGGGCCTCCATCGCCTGGTCCCGCTACTGGGGCTGGGACCCGAAGGAGACCGCGGCCCTCGTGACGTGGCTGATCTACGCGGTCTACCTCCACGCGCGCAACCAGCGGCGATGGGCCGGCCGCCCCGCCGCGCTGCTGCTCGTCGTGGGCTTCGGGATGGTGCTGGTGACGTACTCGGGGAGCCTGTGGTTCTCCGGGCTGCACGCGTACTCCGGGCTGTAGCCCCGCGCATCCGCCCGAACGGCCCTTGTTGCCGACGTCCCACCCGGGCACGCTGTCGGTACGACGTGGGCGGCATCGACGGACCGTCCGAATGCCAGCCGCCGGGACGGTCCTGAGCCACTGGCGAGACGGGCCCGCGCAGCGCAAGGGGTCGTCCGATGACACTCCACGCACCCGTCCGACAGGTTGGCGCCACGCACCACTGGATGCGCGACATCCTGGTCGTCGGCGTCGTCGCGTTGCTGACGATCGGGGCCTTCCTGGCGTTCTCGGGCCTGCGGCCGTTCTCCACGACCGCGACCACGACCGAAGCCCAGTCGCTCATCGTTCCGGGCCGCCGAGCGCGACCTGGGCGCCAGCATGGCCACGAGCGAGATGGACTCGATCATCCAGTTCCGCGCCGACGAGCGCGCGATGCGGTAGCTGCAGGAATCCCGGGCGCATGCCGCTCTCGGCGTGCGCCCTGACCCGGTGCCCGGGGGCTAGGTGGTTCGATCCTCGAATCGGACCAGCTCCACGGA
>JAICUV010000037.1 GCA_025935655.1 Chloroflexota bacterium
CCGGCCTGGAAGATCGCGGTGACGCCTTCCTCGATCGCCTCGTGGACCTCGTCGGCCGCGGGCATGTCCTTCATGTCGCGGCGGTAGACGAGCGTCACCTCGCTGGCGCCCTGGCGGACCGAGGTCCGGACGCAGTCCATGGAGGTGAAGCCGCCACCCACGACGACGACGCGCGAGCCCGCGTGGCCCGGGTACGTCAGGCCGAGCGTGGCCGTCCGCAGGTATTCGAGGCCGTCGATGACGCCGTCGGCGTCCTCGTTGGGGATGCCCAGCTTGTTGGTGTCGTAGCAGCCGATGGCGACGACGACGCTGTCGAACCCGCGGTTCTGGAGGTCGTCGAGGGTGAAGTCCTTGCCCAGCTCCTGGTTGCACACGATCTTGCCGCCGAGGCGCACGACGGACTCGTACTCGGCCTCGAGGACCTCCACCTTGGGCAGGCGGTACTGCGGGATGCCGTAGCGGAGCATCCCGCCGGGGGCGGGGTCGCGCTCGTAGACCGTGACCTCGTGGCCGGAGAGCAGCAGGTAGTACGCGGCGGCCATGCCGGCGGGCCCGGAGCCGATGACCGCGGCGCGGCGGCCGGACGGCGCCTGGCGCTCGAACGGCAGCGGCGGGTCGATGCCGTCGTCGAGCATCGCCTTGATGACCTGGTCGCCGGCGTAGCGGTGGCTGTCGCGGATCGCGATCGCCTCGTCCACCTCGTCGCGTCGGCAGTGCTCCTCGCACGGGGCGGGGCACACGCGGCCGAGGACGCTGGGGAACGGGATCGTGCGCTTGAAGATGCGGGTGGACTCGGTCCAGTTCGCCTCGGCGTTCGCCTTGAGGAAGCCAGGGATGTCGATGTGGCTCGGACACTTGTTCTGGCAGGGCGGGAGGCAGTACGCGTTGTGGTCCGAGAAGATCAGCTCGAGGTTGGTCCTGCGGATCCGGCGCAGCTCGTCGGTCTGGGTGCGGACGACCATGTCCGCCTCCGCCGTGCGGGAGCAGGAGATCGGCGGCTGGTCCTCGCCCTCGACCTCGCACACGCACATCCGGCAGGCGCCGAATCCCGGCAGCTTGGGCTCGTAGCACAGCGTCGGGATCTCGATCCCGTTGTCGCGGCAGACCTCGAGGATCGTCTGGCCCTCGAAGCCTTCCACGACCCGGCCGTCGACCTCGATCCGGATCCGCGGCGTGCTCTGCGGTCGCTGCGGGCTCTGGGTCGTGATCAACCGCTCCGCGAGCGAGTCCTCGCGGGGCGTGGTCGTGTCGTACACGGCGGGCGTGTCGGGGCGTGCGTCCCGCCTGGGCAGGGGCGCGTCGTCGGGGCGAACGATCAGATCGGCCATCAGCGGGATCCCGGTGTCGCGGCGGCACCGACCGCGATGGGGTGACAGACCCCGGCGGGACAGGTGCTGCGGAGGAGGTGGTCGTCGAGCTCGGACCGGAAGTATCGCATCCCGCTGGTGAACGGAAGGGTCGCCAGGCGCTCGTGCTCGCACAGCCCGGAGGCCACGATGTCGTGCGCCAGGTCCTCCATCAGGACCGTGTCCGTGGGCTTGGGCGTCCCGGTGGCGACGCGGTCGCCGATCTCGTACAGGCGGCGCAGGCCGATGCGGCACGGGATGGTCTTGCCGCATGCCTCGTCTGCGGAGAACTTGGTGAGCAGGCGCGCCAGGTCCACGACGCAGGCGCGGTCGTCCGCGACGACGATCGACCCGGAGCCGATGTGCGCCCCGACCGCGCGCAGCGCGTCGTACTCGTAGGGCGTGTCCAGCAGATCCGCGGGGAGGAGGCCCCCCGTCGGGCCGCCCACCAGGATGGCCTTGAGGCTGCGCTTGCCGATCCCGCCGGCCAGCCGCACGAGCTCGCTCAGCGGTGTGCCCAGCGGGACCTCGGCGATGCCCGCGCCTGCGGGACCACGGAGCTGGACGAGCGCGGTGCCGGGACTCTTCGTGCTGCCGATCGCGGCGAACGCCCCTGCGCCCTCGCGGATGAGCCACGGCACGGCGGCGAGCGTCTGGACGTTGTTGACGACCGTGGGCCGTCCGAACAGCCCGCGCTCGGTGGGCCAGGGCGGACGCTGCTCGGGCTGGCCGCGCTTGCCCTCGAGCGCCTTGAGCAGGACCGTCTCCTCGCCCAGCATGTACGCGCCCTGGACGGGGCGGACCGTGACCGTGACCCGGTAGCCGGAGCCCAGCACGTCGTCGCCCAGGAACCCGGCCTCCTCCGCCGCGAGGACCGCGCCCTCGAGCAGCGTGACGAGCGCCGAGTCCTCCGCCCGGACGGCGATGATCGCCTCGGTGGCGCCGACGGCGAACGCCGCGATGGTGATCCCCTCGATGAGCGCCCACGGGTCGGCGGCCATGAGCGTCGCGTCCGTGCGCACGGACGGGTCGGCGCCGTAGCCGTTCGCGACGACGTAGCGCTGGCCGGCCGGCTGGTTGGCCGCCGCACGCCACTTCTCGCCGGTGGGGAAGCCGGCGCCGCCGCGGCCGCGGAGGCCCGACGACGCGACGGTGGCGATCGTGCCCGTGGCACCGAGGTCGCGCACCGCCTTGCGCAGGCCCTCGAACGCGCCGTTGTGCACCGCGAGGTCGAGGTCGCCGGCGTTCCCGGACAGGGCCGTCGCCCGCCCGGTCAGGACGAGCGGCCATTCCTTGGGCGTCTTGAGGAAGGTTCCGCTCACCGGGCGCGCCTCGAGTAGCCGAGCGACGCGTCGAGCGCCGAGCGGTAGCCCTGCTCGATGACCGCGTGTGCCGTGCCGGCGGCCGGGACCGTCTCGATGACCGGCGGCTCGAACCGGAGGTGGCGGTAGTAGCTGGCGGTGCCGTAGATGTACGCGTACCAGGCGCCGGTCACGCGGCTGATGTGCTTGAGCGCGCCGACGGGGAGGAAGCCGTACTCGGCCTGCGTCTCCTCGAGGATCGGGAGCATGGCCTTGGGGTCGTAGTCGTGGCGCTCGAGGATCTCGTCGAGGGCGCGGGTGTCGACCGGGTCGAAGCGGCGGAAGGTCGCGTCCGGCACGGTGCGGCCCGAGCGGCGGATCGCGGACTCCTCGCGGCGCTCGCCGTACGTCTCGGGCGGGCCCCAGTGGACGTGGAAGCGGCCCTTGGTGTCGACGCCGCCCATGTCGATGCACTCGATCGGGCACGCCTGGGCGCACTGGAAGCAGGTCTCGCACTTGAGCGTGCCGTACTCGTCGTACAGGAGCTGGAGGCGGCCGCGGAACTTGGGCGCGACGTCGGCCTGCTGCTCCGGCCACTTGATGGTGGCCTTGGGCGCGAAGAACCGGCGCAGGGTCAGGCCCATGCCGCGGACGATGCCCATGCCGGGAACGAGGCTCATCGGGTCACCCGGATGTCAGCTGCTTGACGACGACGATTGCCGCCGCGGTGATGAACAGGTTCAGGAGCGACGCCGGCAGGAGCCACTTCCACGCGAAGCCCATGAGCTGGTCGATCCGGACCCGGGGCAGCGTGCCGCGCATCCAGACGAAGACGAACACGAACAGGAACGATTTGACCATGAACCAGACGAGCCCGGCGACCCATCCGACCTCGATGTAGGCGATCCCGAACAGCAGGCCCATCGCCACGACGTTGAACACGATGAAGCCGAGGACCAGGGCCTGCCACGCCGGCCGGTTGTTCGACGTGAGCCAGAACGGCAGGGCGAACAGCAGCGTGAGGATCGGCGGCAGGATCGCGATCAGCAGCAGCAGGACGACGCCCAGGCTCCCCAGGTCCAGGCCGAGCGTGATCTCCGGGAACGGAACGGGCGCGCTCCACGACCCGAAGAACAGCGTGACCATGAGCGCCGAGATGATGAACACGTTCACGTACTCGGCGAAGAACAGGAAGCCGAACCGCATGCCCGAGTACTCGGTCGCGAAGCCCGCCACGATCTCGGAGTCGGCCTCGGTCAGGTCGAACGGGGTTCGGTTCGCCTCCGCGGTCGCCGCGATGAAGAAGATCAGCGCGCCCAGCGGCTGGCGGAACACGTACCAGTTCCAGAAGCCGCCCTCCTGGTTGATCGCGAGCTGGTTCACGCTCATCGTGCCGGCCAGCAGGATCAGGCCGACGACGCTGAGGGTGAGCGGGATCTCGTAGGAGACGACCTGGGCGGCGGACCGGAGGCCACCCAGCAGCGAGTACTTGTTGAACGACGACCAGCCGGCCATCAGCAGGCCGACGACCGTCATGCCGCCGACCGCGAACAGGTACAGCAGGCCGATGTTGAGGTCCTGGCCCACCAGCCCGGCCGTCCGCTCGCCCGTCTCCGGGTTGATGAAGCCGGGGCCAAACGGGATGACGAGGAACGTCATCACGGCGGTGAGGAACACGATGACCGGGGCCCAGGTGAACACGATCCGGTCCGCGTTGGTGGGCGTGAAGTCCTCCTTCATGAGGACCTTGAGGCCGTGCACCACCGACAGGAGCGAGCCCGCGGGACCCACCCGGTCCGGGCCGATGCGAAGGTTCATCAGGGCGATGACCTTCATCTCCATGTAGATGATGATGAACGCCGCCGGGATGCTGAACAGGAGGATGCCGGTGACCGCGGCGACGAACCGGACGATGTCCAGGTTCGCGCTCAGCAGGTCCAGGAGCCACGGCCCGACGAACACCGCGAGCAGGATCGTCAGGATCGGCCCGACGACGAGCACGATGAACATCAGGGGCAGGAGGATCCGCCCCAGCACGGTCATGTTCGACCAGGCGCGGTTGAGCGCGGTCATCCGATCACCCCGTGACCGCGATCCGACGCACGCACCGGCCGTTCCGTCGCGATCACTTGTCGACGCCGCCCATCACGGGATCCAGGCTCGCCATGACGGCCATCGTGTCCGCGATCAGGTTGTCCTTCATCAGCATCCCCACGAGCTGGAGGTGCACGAAGGACGGGTCGTGGATCTTCATCCGGAACGGCTGGTCCGTCCCGTCCGAGATCGCGTACGTGCCATACAGGCCACGCGGCGCCTCGACCGCGGCCCACGCACGCCCCGGGCGGGGGCGCAGCAGCCGGGGGAGCTTCGCCATGATGGGCCCGTCGGGCATGTTGTGCAGGCACTGGTCGATGATCCGCAGGCTCTCGCGGACCTCGTCCACGCGGAGCAGGTAGCGGTCCAGCGCGTCGCCGCCCGCCGGGCCCGCGCCGCGGACCGGGATGTTGAACTCGAGCTCGTCATACACGCTGTAGGGGTGCGCGCGGCGGATGTCGAAGGGCACCCCGGCGGCGCGGATGTTGGGACCCGTGACCGCCATCCGGAGCGCCGTGTCGCGGTCGAGCAGGCCCATGCCGCGCATCCGGCGGACGAAGATCTCGTTCTCGTTGAGCAGCTGGGTGTTCGCCTCGTGCTGCGCCGCCGCGCGGCTCATCCAGTCGCCCAGGCGGGACATGAACTCGTGGTTCAGGTCGCCGTTGACCCCGCCGATCCGGAAGTAGTTGAACAGCATCCGCTGGCCGGTGACCGCGGCGAGCATCTCCACGATCTCGTCGCGCTCGATGAACGACCACAGGATCGGGGTCAGCCCGCCGAGGTCGAGCGCCATCCAGCCCATGAACAGGGCGTGGCTCGCGATCCGGTTGAGCTCCCCCGTGAGCACCCGGATGTACTCGGCGCGGCGCGGCACCTCGACGTCCAGGAGCTGCTCGAAGGCCATGACCGGCGCCCACTCGTTGAACAGCGAGCTGACGTACTCCAGCGGATCGACCTGGCTGATGATGTGGTGGTAGTCGCTGTTCTCGCACAGCTTCTCCACGCCGCGGTGGAGGTAGCCCAGGACCGGGTCGAGGTCCACCACCCGCTCGCCGTTGATCTTGAGCACGACGCGCAGCACCCCGTGGGTCGACGGGTGCTGGGGGCCCATGTTGAGGAACATCTCGCCGTCGCGGAGCTCGTAGAACTCGGCCTCGCGCTCGGTGCGCGGCGGGTACGGCGGGACGGACTCGAACGCGCCGATCTGGTCGTCGAGCAGGATCCGCGGGTCGTCCGCGGACGCGTGCTGGTGGGGCGTGGACGGGGCGGTCATCGTCAGGCCTTCACGGTTCGGCGGACCACCCGCTCCGAGGCCTGGGCCGGGGCGTGGGTCTGCTCCATGTGCCGCACGCCGCCGCCCGGCGAGCGGGCCGCATCGTCGGCGAGGTAGAAGTCCTTCCGCAGGGGAAAGCTCGTGTAGTCGGGCGGCATGTAGATCCGCCGCAGGTCGCGGTTGCCCTCGAAGATGATCCCGAACATGTCGTAGGTCTCGCGCTCCATCCACTCCGCGCCGGGCCACAGGCCGGTGAGGGAGGGGATGCGCGGATCCTCGCGGGGCATGCCGTCGGCGACAACCCGCAGCCAGTCCGTCGTCTTCGCGGACCACAGGTGGTAGACGACCTGCATGTGGGTCCCGGTATCGACGCCGGCCAGGTCCGCGAGCACCGCGAAGTCCAGCTCCGGCTCGTCATGCAGCGCGCGCAGCACCTCCACCACGTCGCCCGGCGTGACCCGGATCTCGGTCTGGTCGTGGCGCTGGCGGATCGGCCCGGTCAGGCGGTCACCGAAGCGGGCGTCGAGACGCTTCCGGAGCGTGCGGTCCATCGCGTCAGACGTCCTGGGGGACGTTGGGGCCGATGGGCCGCTCGGTCCAGTGGCCGCGGCGCTCCTTGACCAGCTGCTGGAGCTTCATCATCCCGTAGATGAGGCCCTCGGGCCGCGGCGGGCAGCCCGGCACGTAGACGTCCACGGGCATGACCCGGTCGATGCCCTCGATCGTGCTGTAGGAGCGCTTGTAGCGGCCGCCCGAGCACGTGCAGTCGCCCATCGCGACGCACCACTTGGGCTCCGGCATCTGCTCCCAGAGGCGGACGAGCGGCCCGGCCATCTTGGTCGTCAGCGTGCCGGCGACGATGAGCACGTCCGCCTGGCGCGGGCTGGCCCGGAACGGGAACATGCCCCAGCGGTCCATGTCGTTCTTGGACGTCGCCGCGGACATCATCTCGATCGCGCAGCAGGCGAGGCCCGAGAGCAGCGGCCACAGGCTGTTCATCCGGATCAGGTCGAGGACGACGTCCGCCTTCGTCGGGATGACGTCGAGCGCGCCCCAGCGCGCGTTGTCCGCGAGCATGAGGTCCGAGCCCTCGAGCTCCGCGAGGTGCAGGTGCTCGCTGGCGCGGCCGCCGGCGTAGGCCTCGGGACGCGTGGACGTCCAGAGCGTGTTGGGCACGATGATCGGCTTCGCGACGTCGTGCGGGTCGGTGGTGACGAGGGACGCGGGCTGCTGGCCCGGCTGGTCGGAGCCCACGGACCCCACCGGGCCGGCGCCGCCGGTCGTCAACGCCATGAGAGCACCCCCTTGCGCCACGCGTACGCCAGCCCGAACAGGAGGATGGTGACGAACAGCAGCATGGTGACGAAGAGCCCGCCGATCGCGGCGCCGTCCGCGCTCGCGAAGATGAGGGCCCACAGGAAGATGAAGATGACCTCGATGTCGAACGCGACGAACATCAGCGCATAGATGTAGAAGCTGATGCCGAACCGCGCGTGCGTGTCGCCGTACGTGTCGATGCCGGACTCGTACGGGTAGCCCTTGTGCTTGTCGCCACGGGTTCGATGCGAGATCAGCCAGGCGAGCCCGATCGTGAGGAAGACGAAGGACACGCCGGCGAAGGCGTATCCGACGACGTACCAGATCCCGGTCACGTGGTCCTCGATGTCGAGCGTGGGCCGGTGCTGGATCGGAGGCCGGCCGCGTTCGAGGTGGATGCGTTGGGCGAGCCGCGCCTACGGGCCCGGCCAGGCCATTCTAGCAGCGGTGCTCGCCGTACGATCCGCTCGGCCCCGCATTCCCGGGCCGGTCAACCCCCAGCGCGACGCAGGCGCCGGAGCCCCTCCAGCGCGGTGCCGTCCGGCAGCCCGCGTCCGAAGACGAGGACGCGGAACCCGCCCATCCCGCGCGGGTCGAGGAGCCGTGCGAGCGCGCTCCGGAGGTCGAGCGCGTCCTGCAGGTCCGCGCCGTCACGACGCAGGATGGCGGTCGTGAGCTCGCCGGTCCCGAGGGTCGCGACCAGCTCCGCCTGGGTCGTCTCGCCGACGGGCCGGAGCCCCGCACGGGCGGCCGCGGCGCGGACGGCAGCCAGGTCCACGGTGGCGGTGAGGTCCTGGCGGCCCACGTGCCGGAACGGGTCGCCGCCGACGGCGTGGCGGGCGAACGCGCGGAGCGTGCCGGTGGGACGCGTGACGGGGTCGTGGAGCGCGGCCGGCTCGTCGGCGTAGTCGACGAGGACGACGACGCCGCGCGCCAGGTGGCGGGCCGCGTCGGCCAGCCACCCGTCGAGCGCGAGGCAGACCTCAGTGACCTGGCCGTCCGCGAGCGTCACGCCCTCGTCGTGCAGGCGTTCCGCGAGCGCCGCGGTCGTCGGGTCGCGCTCGGCCCACGCGAACGAGCCCCCCTCGTCGAGTGCGACCAGCAGCTCCGCGATGCCCTCCGGCCGGCCGGGCCGGCCGACGACGCGGTGGACGGGGAGCGCGTCGAGGACCTCGTTGGCCACGACCGCGCCGGTTTCGCGGGCGCCGGGTCCGGGCTCCTCCGGGCGGATGAACGGATCGATGCCGGCATCCGCCAGGCGCGCCCGGATGGCGTCGACTCGCGACGGCTCCACCTCCACGGGGCGGTAGCGGACCGCCGACAACATCGGCGACCCCAGGTCGCGCAGGCCGCCCAGGAGGCCCGCCGCGAGCGCGCCGGTACCCGCGCCCGGCTCGCTGATGGTGAACTCCTCGGGCCGGCCGAGCGCCTCCCACGCCTGCTCGAGCAGGCGCCCGATGACCGCGCCGAAGATCGGGTGCGCCTCGGGGGCCGTGAGGAAGTCGCCGGCGCGGCCCGGTCCCGGATCGGGCCGCCGGTAGTAACCGTGCCCGGGCTCGTACAGGGCGTGCTCCATGAACCGCGCGAACGTCATCGGGCCGGACGCGCGGATCGACGCCCGGATCGCCTCGACGAGCACCTCGTCCTCGCCGACGGACTCGGGATCGGGGAGCCGCTCGCGCCGGTAGCCGGGCTGGAGGTCCACCTCAGCCGTCGATCCCGAGGGCGAGCGGCGAACCGGGTCCGACGAGCGTGTGCCCGCCGA
This sequence comes from Chloroflexota bacterium, assembly GCA_025935655.1. Lineage (GTDB taxonomy): Bacteria > Chloroflexota > Limnocylindria > Limnocylindrales > CSP1-4 > CAIXZV01. The sequence goes on from JAICUV010000037.1 coordinate 9,097, forward strand.
GGAGGACCGGGACGGGCGCGGCGAGGGCGGAGGCGGTCAGCTCGCGCAGCCACGGGTCGGCGACCGCGTCGGGGAGCAGCAGGTCGCTGGCATGGCGGTCCTCGGGTGCGGGCCAGGCCCGCTCGTCGGCGCCCAGTCTCGCGGCCAGGAGCACCCGGGTGTCGACCAGCGCCCCGTCCGAGAACCGCGCGGCCCACGTGCCCAGCCCCGCCGGTCCATCCCGATCCAGCAGGTCCCCGAGCAGGCTGCGCGGAGGCCGACGGTTGGGGCGGCCACGCGCCGCCGCGAGCGAGGCGGTCCGCAGCCCGCGCTCCTCCACGAGCGCGCGCGTCCGGGCCCGCGTGCCCCACTCGATGCGGGCGAGGTCCGCCGCGGCGATCCGGCCCGCGACCAGCAGCTCCGCGGCCGGGTCGGCGGCGACCGCCCGCACGGCGTCGATGCGCGTCCGCACGGCCGCGGCGTCGGCCGGGACCGGGAGGCCCGGCACGGCGTTCGCGATCAGCAGCAGGTCCAGCGGCGAGTCCACGTCGACCGCGAGGTCACGCCGGTCGCGCATGTCGCGGACCTCGATGCCGGCAATTTCCGCCAGCCAGCGGGGGAGCGCGTTGTCGCCGGCGAGGTCGGCCGGCAGGTCACGGAGCGTCTCCGCCGCGCACGCGACCGCGATCGCATCCGCCGAGAAGAAGCTGTTCGCGAGCGCGCCGGGCGCGCCGGCGCCCGCCGCCTGGATGAGATCCTCGAGATCTCCGGGCGTCGCGAGCGGGATCGACCCGGCGCCCAGCACGACGAGGCCCCCCGGTCCCGCCCCGAGCTCGCCGAGGAAGGCGCGGAGGCGCGCGCCGAACGGCGTCTCGTCGGCGGGCTCGCGGCGGAAGACGGCGCTCGTCGCCCCCGCGGCCAGGAACGCCTCGCGGTGGCGCCCCGCGAGCGCCGTGCGTGCCTCGTCCAGCAGGCGCACGAGCGGACCGGCACCGGGGTCCGGCGCGGGCGCGAGAATGAGGACGGTCACGGGGGCGGGGGCCACGCCCCGGAGTCTAGCGACGGAGAGGTGCAACGCCGTGGGTCGAGTCCGCGCGTACGTGGGGCTGGGCGCGAACGTGGGCTCGCCGGCCGAGACGCTCGCGGCCGCGGTGCATGCCCTGGCTGCGCTCCCGGGCGCCCGCCTGCGCGGCGTCTCGCGGCTGTACGCGACGGACCCGGTCGGCGTGGTCGACCAGCCCGAGTTCCGCAACGCCGTCGTGGCGCTGGACGTGCCCGCCGGCCCCACGCCCGAGCGCGGCGCCGTCGCGCTCCTGCTCGCCCTCAAGGGTCTCGAGCGCGCCTTCGGCCGCCAGCCGCGGGCACGCTGGGGTCCGCGCGAGGTGGACCTGGACCTGCTCCTGTTCGGCCGTCACGTCATCGACGTCGCCCGTCCGCCCGAGGGTCGCTCCGACGACCCGGCCAAGGCGTCGATGCCGCTCGTCGTCCCGCACGTGGAGGCCCGCAACCGGCTGTTCGTGCTTGCGCCGCTCGCCGATCTCGCACCCGGGCTGGCGCCGCCCGGCTGGGGGGAGACGGTCCGGACGGCTCGCGACCGGCGAGCGGCCGCGGAGGGCGCGAGCGCCGCCCGCCCGATCGGATCGTGGACCGGCGAGGGCTGGGCGCCGCTCGACTGAGTCCGTGCGGGCGCCCCGGGCGCCACATCTGCCGGCCGCGTCTCGCCCGCGTCGCGTCGTCGCCGTCGGGCCGCCGTCGGCCTACAGCCGGACGGCCGGCGGGCGGTCGCGGTCGAACATGTGGACGGTGTCCACGAACCGCACCTGCTTCGTCTGGTAGGCCATCACGAGCGAATGTGTCCGCGCCCCGCCGCCGAAGAACCGGACGCCCTGGAGGAGCTCGCCCTCGGTGACGCCGGTCGCCGCGAACACGAGCTGCTCGCCGCCCGCGAGGTCCTCCGTCCGGTAGACCCGGTCCTCGTCCGCGTGGCCGAGCATCTTCTTCGCCCGCTCCCGTTCCTCGTCGTTGCGGAACCGGAAGCGGGCCTGGATCTCGCCCCCGAGGCAGCGCAGGGCCGCCGCCGTGATCACGCCCTCGGGCGCGCCGCCGATCCCCATGACCGCGTGCACGCCCGTCCCCTGGACCGCGCACGCGATCGCGGCCGACACGTCGCCGTCGGTGATGAGCTTGATCCGGGCGCCGGTGGACCGGACCTCGGCGATGAGGTCGGCGTGGCGCGGCCGGTCGAGGATGATCACCGTGATGTCGGACACCCTGCGCCGCAGCGCCTCGGCGATCCGCTGGGTGTTCTCGGCCGCCGGACGGGTGATGTCCACGCAGCCGGCCGCGACCGGTCCGACGGCGAGCTTCTCCAGGTAGGTGTCCGGGGCGTTCGTCAGGCCGCCCTTCTCGGACGCCGCGAGGACCGTGATCGCGCCACCCTGCCCGGTCGCCACGAGGTTCGTCCCCTCGAGCGGGTCCACGGCGATGTCGACGTGCTCCATCTCCGAGCCGTCGTGGCGGCCGACCTGCTCGCCGATGTACAGCATCGGCGCCTCGTCGCGCTCGCCCTCGCCGATGACGATCGTCCCGGCGATGTCGGTCTCGTCCATCGTGCGGCGCATCGCCTCGGTCGCCGCCTGGTCGGCCTCGTCTCGCTGGCCCTTGCCCATGAATCGGGCAGAGGCGATCGCGGCGGCCTCGGTGACGCGGACCATCTCGAGGGCCAGGAGCTTTTCCATCTCGTCCTCCGTGAAGGCGGGTGGCGAAGCCGTGGCCGGTGCCGTGTGCACTGACGGCGGCCGGGAGGCTCGGGTGCGGCCACTGGGGCCGACCTGCGCAGTCTAGTGGCGGAAGTGCCTCACGCCGGTGAACACCATCGCGAGGTGATGGCGGTCGGCGACCTCGATGGCCATCTCGTCGCGGATCGAGCCGCCGGGCTGGATGATCGCGGTGACGCCGGCGTTGGCGGCGACCTGGATCCCGTCGGGGAAGGGGAAGTAGGCGTCGGAGGCCATGACCGAGAGCTTCGCGCGGGCGCCGGCGCGGCGCAGCGCGATGTCCACCGACGTGTTGCGGCTGGCCTGGGCGGCGCCGATGCCGACCGTCGCCCCGTTCCGCGCGAGCACGATGGCGTTCGAGCGGACGTGCCGGACGGCGCGCCACGCGAACAGGAGATCCGTGAGCTCGCCCAGGGTCGGGTGGCGGTGGGTCACCACCTGGAGCTGGCCGCGGTCGATGTCGAGCGCGTCGATCGCCTCGACGAGCAGGCCGCCGCCGACGCGCTTGAAGTCGAGGTTCGCGATCCCGTAGTCGCGCATCCCGTCGGTCGGCGTGGGCGGGACGTCCAGCAGCTCCAGGCCCTGCTTGCCGCGCAGGATCCCGAGCGCCGCCTCGCTGAAGCCGGGGGCGATGACCGCCTCGTAGGAGTTCGCCGCGATTTCGCGCGCCGTCGCGCCGTCGAGCTCGCGGTTGACACCCACGATGCCCCCGAACGACGAGACCGCGTCCGTGTCGAGCGCCCGCCGGTACGCCTCCACGAGCTCCTCGGCGGAGGCGATGCCCACGGGGTCCGTGTGCTTCGTGATGACGACGGTGGGCGCCGTGTAGTCCGCCGCGATCCGGTACGCGGCGTCGAGGTCGAGCAGGTTGTTGAACGTCGGCTGGGCGCCCTGGAGCTGGGCCGCGTCCGCGAGGCTCCCCGTGCGGTGCGTCGTCTCGCGGTAGAACGCCGCCCGCTGGTGCGGGTTCTCGCCGTACGGGAGGTCGGCCACCTTCTCGAGGACGAGCGCGAGGCGCTGCGGGTAGACGTTGTTCGAGATCTGGTTGAGGTACGCGGCGATCTCGGCGTAGTACGCGGCGACGGTGCTGAACGCGTCCGCCGCCAGGCGGTAGCGGGTGTCCGCGCTGACCTGGCCCAGCGTGCGGAGCTCCTCCAGCACCGCCGGGTAGTGGCCGGGATCGCACACGGCGACGACGCCCGCCGCGTTGCGCGCGGCGGCACCCAGGAGGGCCGCGCCCGCGATGTCGATCATCTCGATCGCCTCGTCGATGGCGATGTGGCCACGACCGACCTCGGGCGCGAACGCCTTGACGTTGACGACGACGATGTCGAGCAGGCCGATGCCGTGCTCCGCGAGCTGCTCCAGCTGGCCGGGGACATCGCGGCGCGCCAGGATGCCGGCGTAGATCGCCGGGTGGAACGTCCGCACCTGCCCGCCCACGAGCGGCGGGACGGCCGTCAGGTCCGAGACCGACGCGGCGTCGATCCCGTCCGCGGCAAGGTGCTCGCGGGTGCCGTCCGTGGCGTACAGCTCGATGCCGAGCTTCTGAAGGTCCCGCGCGAATCCCGTGATCCCCTCGCGGTTGGCGACCGAGAGCAGCGCACGCACCTGCGCGGTTCCTCCTCCGGGCGGTTCGTCGGCGCTCCGTTCACGACCGGGCGTGGGACTGGTCCCGGGCCGCTCCTGGGCGGGGTCGTTCAGGCGGCGAGTATAGCGTGGGCTCGTGGCATACTCGGACGGCCCAACGAGGCGGGCCGAAGGCCCCCGTTGCTCCGGAGACGACACGCGTGAAGCTGTGGCCCTGGGAATACCTGTTCGAGCCCTTCAACCAGGACTCGTTCCCGGACCTGTTCATCCCGCTGACGATCGCATCGCTCGTGGCGCTCATCGCCACGGTCGTGTTCTACAACGTGCGGACGCGCCAGCTCCATCGCCACTCCGTCTACCTCCAGATGTACGAGTGGCTGCTGTGGACCGGCGTCATCGCCTTCGGGCTGATGCTGGTCTACTACATCTTCAACTTCGACTTCTTCATCGTGCTCGGGACGCTGGTCGTCGGGCTGGGCATGTTCGTGTGGATCCGGTTCGTGCGCTTCCCGCCCTACTTCCGGGCCTACGAGCGCGAGCTCGCCAAGCAGCGCTACTACTCGCGTGAGCGGTTCACGCATCCCGAGACCACGATCCGCGCGAAGTCGTCGCGCCGCCGGCGCCGCCGCCGCTAGGCGCACCGGCCAGTGCCGATCGAGGTCAGGCGGTTCGGCGTCGGCCATCGGCGTCCGGACGGCCCGCCCGGGACCACCGGCATCGCGGGCCAGGTCATCGAGAGCGGCAGCGGCGGGATCATCGCGGAGCTGGCGTTCGAGCGGCGAGCGCGGATCACGCCCCACACGAACCCCAACTGGACGTACTTCCTCGTGATCGAGGGCGGCGGATGGGTGGGCGTCGGCGATGAGCGGACCCGCGTCCAGGCCGGCGAGGCCGTGGTCTGGCCGCCCGACGTCATCCACGCCGCGTGGACGGACGGCGCGCCGATGCGCGCGATCGTCGTGGAGTTCGCCAGTCCACCGGAGCTGCTGGCCAGCGGCATCATCGAGGGCACGGTGCAGGCCATCGGCCCGGGCGGTGTGCCGCCGAAGCAACCGTCGAAGGGCGAAGGCCGCCTTGCCCCGCGACCGGTGACCCGGATCCAGACCGCCGACCCCGATGCTGAAGAGGGCGAGCCGCTCTAGGCCCCGCAGCCGCTAGACGGTGACGCGCTCGAGGATCCGCACCAGGTAGCGGGAGCGGAACTGCTGGGTGGCCAGCACCTGGGTCACCGGCGGGAGGCGCAGGATCGCGCCGAGGATCGCCGCCATGACGCGCGGGCGGAGGTGCCCCTGTTCCTCGAACACGAGGTTCGCGAGCTTCCCGCGCTCGATGGCCATGAGCACCGTGCGGTGGAGCGTGTCGACCGGCGTGATGACGCGCTTGGGGCGGGCCGTGAGCCACAGCGCATCGTGGGTGCAGGTCCGGGTACAGACGCCGCAGCCGAGGCACAGGTCTGCGGAGAGCTGCGCGGTCCGGCGGCGTGGATGGGCGGGATCGTTGGCCGAGACGAGCGCCATGGCCGACACCGGGCATGCGTTGACGCACTTCCCGCACCCGTTGCACGTCGTCGTGTCCACGTGCGGCAGGAAGTTCGTCGTGTGGATCGGGTTGAGGACCCCGAACCGCCGCTGGGCAATCATCGCCTCGCAGCAGCAGCCGCAGCAGTTGCAGATGAAGTTGACGCCGCGCTGGACGTTCTCTCCGAACTGCACAAGGCCGGCCTCGTACGCCGCATCGAGCAGCTCGCGCCCTTCCACGGGCTCCACGCGACGGGCATACCCGTGGCGGACAAGCGCGTCCGCCGTGCCTCCGAAGGTCATGCAGATCGCCTGCGGCGCCGCACACGCTCGCCCAAGCAGGTCCATCTTGCGCCGGCAGTAGCACAGCCCGACGCCCATGTGCGCAGACGTCTCGATCACCTCGGACGCGCGCTCGTAGTCCAGGACGTGCAGCGCCCGGGTGCCGCCCGCAACCGCGCGCAGGCGGGCCGCCTCGAGCGCCGGCTCGTTCACGAAGGTCCTGCCCAGCTGCGTCGTGCCGTCCGTGAACAGCGCGGTGACGAACTCGTCCTCGACGGTGATGTACTCGTAGAACAGCTCCGCGAGCAGGTGCTCATCGAGGTCGTCCCGCACGCGCATCATCGAGAACTCGAAGAAGCCGGCCATCGGCGGCGGGAGGATCCACAGCGTGCCGTCCGGACCCTCCATGTCCAGCAGGATCGCGCGGTCGGCGAGCTCGTCGAGGATGCAATGGGCGTCCGCCTCGCGCATGCCCCACGCAGCGGCCGCGGCCGCGGCGGTGACGGGCCGGAGCGGCAGCTTCGCGATGAGGCCAGCCTCGCGCTCGCTCATCAGCAGCGCCAGCAGGCGATACAGCAGCGGTGAGGGCGGGGCGCCCTGCGGCATGACGTTGAGGCGCGTCGTCAGCGCCTCCCAGGGGTCATGCCCTCGCGGGTCGTCTCTCGTCGGTGCGTGCCCCATCGCCCTCTCTTCCGATGCTCGCCTTCGCCGAGCATCGTGGGCGTCGGGCGGCACCGCCAGTGCCCTTCCGGCTGCCGGTCGCTCGCCGATCGGCCCGTGTCCCGCCGGTGCCTACGCGTCCGTGCGGGCGAGCCACGCCCCGAGGCCGCCCAGCACGCGCGCGGTCATCCCCCACACGTTGAGATGCTCGAGCGGGTAGGCCGCGTAGCGCAGCTGCCAGCCGCGGATCTCGCGCTCCACGACGCGCAGCTCGCCATCGGGGAGGAACGCCGCGAGCGGCGGCTCGAGGATCGCCGCCACCTCGGTGGGCTGCGGCGTCAGGACGGGGCGCCGCTCCGCCACCGCCACGACCGGCGTCACCGTGAAGTTGCTCGCGGGGATCCATTGCACCTCGAGCATCCCGAGGACGCGGACCCCGGCCTGCGCGGCGTCGAGCCCCACCTCCTCGCCGGCCTCGCGGATGGCGGTCGCCACGAGGTCGGCGTCGCCGGCCTCTGCGCTGCCGCCGGGGAACGACACCTCGCCGCTGTGGTGGCCGCCGCGGTCTGCCCGCTCGGTGAGCACGAGCCGCGCGTCGCCGTCGTCGTCCGGGAAGACGAGCACCAGGACGGCGGCCGGGCGCGCGGAGCCGTCCGCGGCACCCCACGAGGGTCGCGGACGGGGCGAGCCCGAGTCCGCGAACACCGGGATGAGCGCCTCCGGGCCCTCGGGCAGGACGTCCGGCAGCGGCTCGAGCCGCCGGACGGCCTCCTCGAAGCGCACGCGGAGCGGGGCTAGTTCACGAGCTCGCCGCCGTCGGATCCCTTGGGATCGTCGAGCGACGGGACATCGAACAGCTTCGAGCGGGCGCCCGCGGCGGCGGCCGCGAGGTCCGCGGTTCGGCTGCGGGCGTCTCGCCGGTCGGACGCCTCGACCGCGACGGACCCCGTGTCCGTGCTGAACACGAGCGTCCCGGACACCGGGTCCGCGTCCGCGACGACCACGTCACCCGGCTTGAACGTCCCGGACAGGAGCGCCCGCGCGAACGGGTTCTCCACGAGCCGCTGGATCGTCCGCTTGAGCGGCCGCGCCCCGAAGGCGGGGTCGGTCCCCTCGCGCACGATCAGCGACCGGGCCGCGGGCGTCAGCTCCAGCGCGAGGTCGTTGGCGGCGATCCGCGCCTGCAGCTCGGCCACCAGCAGGTCCACGATCCGGACGAGGTCGGCGTCGGTCAGCGCGTGGAACACGATGACCTCGTCGATCCGGTTGAGGAACTCGGGCCGGAACGTGCCCCGGAGCTGGTCCGTGACCTGGTGCTTCATCGCCTCGTAGTCGTCGCCGCCCGGCCGGCCGGCGAAGGCCTGGATCTGCTGGCTGCCGACGTTGCTGGTCATGATCACGACGGTGTTCTTGAAGTCCACCGTCCGACCCTGGCTGTCGGTGAGCCGCCCGTCGTCCAGCACCTGGAGCAGCACGTTGAACACGTCCGGGTGCGCCTTCTCGATCTCGTCGAGCAGGATCACCTGGTACGGGCGGCGCCGGACGGCCTCGGTGAGCTGGCCGCCCTCCTCGTAGCCGACGTATCCGGGAGGCGCGCCGACGAGCCGCGACACGGCGAACTTCTCCATGTACTCGCTCATGTCGATGCGGACCATCGCGTGCTCGTCGTCGAACAGGAACTGCGCGAGCGCGCGCGCGAGCTCGGTCTTGCCCACGCCGGTCGGGCCGAGGAACAGGAACGAGCCGATGGGCCGACGCGGGTCCTTCAGCCCGGCGCGGGCGCGCCGGACGGCGTCGGACACGGCGGCGATCGCCTCGTCCTGGCCCACGACGCGGTCGTGGAGCCGCTCCTCCATGTGCACCAGCTTCTCGAGCTCGCCCTCGAGCAGGCGGCTCACGGGGATCCCGGTCCACGCCGCCACGATGTCGGCGACGTCGTCCGCGGAGACCTCCTCCTTGAGGAGCGCGCCCGGGCCCTGGAGCGCGGCGATCGCCGCCTCCTGGGTCGTCATCCGGTCGGCGAGCTCACGCGCCTTGCCGTACTTGAGCTCGGCCGCGGTGCCGTAGTCGGCCTCGCGCTCCGCCTGCTCGATGCGGACGGCAAGCTGCTCGACCTCGGACTTCGTCTCGCGCAGCGCGGCGATCGCATCCTTCTCGGCCTCCCAGCGCTGCTTCATCGCGCCCGCTTCCTCGCCCACGTTGGCGAGCTCGGCGTCGAGCGCCTCCAGCCGTGCCTTCGAGGCGTCGTCGGACTCCTTGCGCAGCGCCTCGCGCTCGATCTCCAGCTGGATCCGGCGCCGCTCCAGCTCGTCGAGCTCGATGGGCATGGAGTCGATCTCCATCCGCAGCCGGCTCGCGGCCTCGTCGACGAGGTCGATCGCCTTGTCCGGGAGGAAGCGCTCGGTGATGTATCGGTTGGACAGCGTCGCGGCGGCGACGAGCGCGGAATCCGTGATCCGGACGCCGTGGTGGACCTCGTACCGCTCGCGGAGGCCGCGCAGGATCGAGATCGTCTCCTCGACCGAGGGCTGGTCCACGACGACCGGCTGGAAGCGCCGCTCGAGCGCCGCGTCCTTCTCGATGTGCTTGCGGTACTCGTCGAGGGTCGTCGCGCCGATCGTGTGCAGCTCCCCGCGCGCCAGCATCGGCTTGAGCAGGTTGGACGCGTCCATCGCGCCCTCGGCGGCACCCGCCCCCACGACCGTGTGCAGCTCGTCGATGAACAGGATGATCCGGCCCGAGGCGGCGGCGATCTCCTTCAACACCGCCTTCAGGCGATCCTCGAACTCGCCGCGGTACTTGGTCCCCGCGATGAGCGCGCCCAGGTCGAGCGACAGGATCTTCTTGTCGCGCAACGACTCGGGCACATCGCCCTGCGCCATACGCTGAGCGATGCCCTCGTCGACCGCGGTCTTGCCGACGCCGGCCTCCCCGACGAGCAC
>JAICUV010000358.1 GCA_025935655.1 Chloroflexota bacterium
CGGGCGTCCTCCTCGCCACCGTCCTCAACAACGGCGGCGGCGCGTGGGACAACGCCAAGAAGTACATCGAGTCGGGCAACCTCAAGGACGACCAGGGCAACGTGCTCGGCAAGGGCTCGGACGCCCATGCCGCGGCCGTCGTCGGCGACACGGTCGGCGATCCGTTCAAGGACACCGCCGGTCCGTCGCTGCACGTCCTCGTGAAGCTGCTGGCCACGATCACGCTCGTGCTCGCACCCTTGTTCATCCGCTAGACGGGGTGCATCTCCCGGCCGGCCGGATCCGCGCGATCCCGGCCGGCGGGGGAGGCTAGTCCATGGAACAGATCATCCAGGCCCTGGTCATGGGGGTCGTGCAGGGGCTCACCGAGTTCCTGCCGATCTCCTCGTCCGGGCACCTGATCCTCGTCCCGTACCTGTTCGGGTGGGACGACCCGTTCCTCGAGTCGCTGGCGTTCTCCGTCGTCCTCCACGGGGGGACGCTGGGGGCGCTGCTGGTCTACTTCCGCGACGACTGGCGGCGGCTCATCCCCGCGGGGCTCGCGGCCATCCGGGACCGCTCGTTCCAGGGTGATCCCGACCGACGGCTCGCCTGGCTGATCGCCGCCGCGACCGTCCCCGCGGCGGTCATCGCCGTGTTCCTCAACGACGTCATCGAGCAGAGCGTCCGCCAGGCCGGCGTCGTCGCGGTGATGCTCGTCATCGGCGGCATCATCCTGTGGGCCGCGGACCACTACGGGCCGCGCACGCACCGGCTCAGCGGCATCACGTTCCGCGGTGCGACGGGGATCGGCTTCGCCCAGGCGCTGGCGCTCATCCCGGGTGTCAGCCGATCGGGCATCTCGATGTCCGCCGCGCTGTTCGCGGGCCTGGACCGCTCCGACGCCGCCCGGTTCTCGTTCCTCATGGCGACGCCGATCACCGCGATGGCGGTCGCGTACGAGGGCCTCAAGCTCGTCCGCGGCGAGGTCGGCGGCGCCGAGCCCGTGACCCTCGTCGTCGGCGTGGTCGCCTCGTTCGTCGCCGGGATCCTCGCGATCGCGGTGCTGCTGCGGTATGTCCGGACCAACTCGTTCACCATCTTCGTCGTGTACCGCTTCGTCCTGGCGGCCATCGTCCTCGCGACCCTCGTGGTGCGGCCCTAGGCGCCGGGGAGGGCACCATGGAGGTCATGAAGCAGCTCCGCCAGCGTGCGATCCGGGACCTCGTGGAGCAGCGGCCGATCCGCACCCAGCAGGAGCTGGCCGCAGCCCTCCGGGAGCGCGGCTTCCGGACGACCCAGGCCACGATCTCGCGCGACGTGGCCGAGCTCGGCCTGATCAAGGCGGGCCGCTCGGGGACCCAGGCCTACGCGATCCCGCCCCGCCTCCGCGAGGCCGACACGAGCGGCGAGGACCGGATCCGTACCCTGCTCCGCGACATGCCCGTGGAGATCCGTGAGGCGGGCACGATGCTCGTGCTCAAGACGCTCCCCGGGTCCGCGCACCCGCTTGCCGCGGCGCTCGACCGAGCCCGATGGGCGGAGGTCGTGGGCTCGCTCGCGGGTGATGACACGGTGTTCGTCGCGTTCGCCGACCGGGGTGCGCTGGGCCGCGTCAGGCGGCGGCTGATGGAGCTCGGCGAGTAGCGTCCCTCGCGCGTGCGAGCTCGCGACCTGGACCGTGGGCTCCGATCCCGGCCCGACGCCCCGCGCGGGACCCCGGCCCGACTCCGACGTCCGCCGGGCGCGTGCTCGCTCAGCGAGCCCTGCGATGCGCGGTCCATCCCGCTGCCCGGTGGCCGAGCAGCCCGCCCGCACGACGCGCCGTTGCCGATCGGTGAGCGAGCAGCACGATGCGATCTCCATCCCGATGATCAGGGGGCGAGCAGCCCGCCGGGATCGCGCGGGTCAGGCCGCCGCGAGCGCCCGGGTCCGCGCCCTCCCCACCGTCCTCAGGCCGGGACCGGCTCCACGCTGAAGCTCGCCAGGAAGGCGGCGACGTCAGCGGGGTCGATCTCCCCCTGCCCCGGTCGCCTGGCGTTCGCGGCCCCCGCCGCGCCGGCCCGCCGCAGGCCGATCACGACGTCGTCGCCCCGCGCGAGCCCCACGAGCCACCCGGCGGTGAACGCGTCGCCGCTGCCCACGGAGTAGGGCCCGAGCGCGGCCTCCGGCACGGGCCCCAGCCGCCAGGCCCAGTCGCCCGACGCGAGGACCGCGCCGCCCACCCCGAGCGTGACGATCGCGGTCCCGGCGCCCCGCCGCACGAGCGCGCGGGCCGCGCCTACCGGGTCACCCTCACCGTCGAGCCCCAGGATCGACGCCGCCTCCTCCATGTTGACCTTGACCAGCCACGGGGAGGCCTCGAGGGCCGCCGCGAACGGATCGCCCCCGATGTCGACCACCGCCCGCGCGCCGACGGCGGCCGCCTGGACCGCGAGCCGGCGATACGCGTCCGGCGGCGCGCCGGGCGGCAGGCTGCCCGCGAGCACCACGACGGCGCCCGCCGGGTCGTCGGCGAGCGCCTCCGCCAGCGCGACCTCCACCATCGGCCAGTCCTCGGCGCGCAGCGTCACCCCCGCCTCGTAGAACTCCGTGAGCGTTCCGGCCGCCTCGTCGAGGATGGACAGGCAGGTGCGGGTCTCCGACGCGACGTCGACGGGGTACAGCGGGATCCCCGCGGCCGCCAGCGCGTCCCGGTACCAGGCGCCCGCGTAGCCGCCGAGCACCGCCACGAGC
>JAICUV010000248.1 GCA_025935655.1 Chloroflexota bacterium
CAGGGCGACCGCACGGTGGGGGAGCTCGCGGCGCCGTTCGCGATGTCCCAGCCGGCCGTCTCGCGGCACCTCAAGGTGCTGGAGTCGGCGGGGCTCATCACGCGCTCCCGCCGGGCGACCGCCCGGCTCAGCCACCTCGAGGCGGACCCGCTCCGGGCTGCATCGGACTGGCTGGCCCGCTACCGGCAGTTCTGGGAGGAACGCTACGAGCAGCTCGACGAGCTCCTCGAGACCCTCAAGGAAGCGGCGTCGACCGACGCCGCGAGCAAGGAAGGACGCGTCCCGTGACGACCCGCACCGCAACCCCGATCAAGGTCATCGCCGAGCCGGGCCTGCCGTTCGTCGGCACGGAGCGGGAGGTCGACGCGCCACGGGACCTCGTGTTCCGCTGCTTCGCGGAGCCGGAGCTCCTGCGCCAGTGGCTGGGGCCGAAGCGCCTCGAGATGCGCATCGACGAGTTCGAACTCCGCGATGGCGGGCGCTACCGCTACGTGCACATCGAGCCGGACGGCACGGAGTACGGCTTCCACGGCGTGTTCCACGGGGCGCAGACGCCGGACTCCATGACCCAGACGTTCGAGTTCGACGGGGCACCCGGGCACGTGTCCCTGGACCGCATCGAGCTGGTGGACCTCGCAGACGGGCGGACGCTGGTGCGGTCGCACTCGGTCCACCAGTCGGTGGAGGCCCGGGACGCGATGGTCACCCACGGCATGGCGGACGGGATGGAGCAGGGCTACCAGAAGCTCGACACGCTGCTGGCCGGCCTCCGGGCAGCCCGATGACGGCCATGGAGTTCAAGCTCGAGGTCGTGGTGATCCCCGTGACCGACGTGGATCGTGCGAAGGCGTTCTACGCGGACGGCTGCGGGTTCCACGTGGACGTGGACCAGGAGCTGTCCCCCGAGTTCCGGGTCGTGCAGCTCACGCCGCCGGGGAGCGGCTGCTCGGTCACGTTCGGCAAGGGCATGGCCGCCATGGAGCCGGGGACGCTCAAGGGCGTGCAGCTGTGCGTCGCGGACATCGACGCCGCCCAGGCGCTGTACGCCGCCCGGGGCGTGCCGGTGACGCCGGTCCGCCACCACGACGGCACGGGTTTCGTCGACGGCAGGGGGGACGACTGGAACTCGTTCTTCTTCTTCGATGACCCCGACGGCAACTCCTGGGCGGTCCAGGAGAGCCCGAAGATGCGCGCGGCCGCCGCCGGATAGGGGAGCGCCGGCTCAGGCGAGCGGGGCCCGCGGGTCCCGCAGCCCGAGGCGCCCGGCGACCTCGAAGCTGGTCGCCCACGCACCGCGGTCCTGGTTGCACAGGACGATGATCGTGATGCCCGCCTCGAGGTGGTGGGCTACCAGGCACGACACGCCCGGGTCCGAGCCGCCGTGGCCCACGACCGTCACCCGCCCGTCGTCGACGCCCAGGAGGCAGCCGTATCCGTACTGCTCCGGGTCGCCGACCCACGGGGCATGGGGCCGGAACATCGCGGCGAGCAGGTCCGGGCCGATGAGGCGGCCGCCAAGCAGGGCGTCCACGTACGAGGCGAGGTCGCCGGCGGTCGTGTACATCCCGCCGTCGGGCATGCCGCGCGCCGTGAGGCTGAACACGTTCGTGCGGCGCCGCTCGGGCGGACCGTCGTCCACCAGGTAGCCGGTCGCGACACCGGGCGGATCCTCGTCCAGCGCCTCGACGGTCGTCGCGTGCATGTCCGCCGGCTCGAGGACCTCACCCGCCATCACCGTGGACCACTCGCGTCCGGTCACCGCCTCCAGCACGAGCCCCACGAGCACGAAGTTCGTGTCCGAGTACTCGTATGCCACGCCCGGCGGCCGTCGAGCCGGCAGGTCGCGGAACAGGGGCACGAGGTCTGCCGGCACGCGCCCGCGTCCCGGCAGCCGCGCGATCGCGGCCTCGAACGAGCCCCAGGTGGGGTCGTCGTCATCGTGGTAGTTGGCGAGGCCGGACGTCTGCGAGAGCAGGTGGTGCAGCGTGTGGGCCGGCGTCACGGCGACGGGCAGCTGGTCCGCGGGGAGCAGCTCGACGAGCGGGGTCTCGAGCGAGAGCTCGCCGCGCTCGACGAGCCGGAGCGCGGCCGCGGCGAGCGTCCACTTGGTGACCGAGGCCACGACGAACCGGGTGTGGAGCGTGTTCGGGAGGCCGTGCGCCCGCGACGCCAGCCCCGCTCCGTGGGCGAACAGCGTCTCCCCGCCGCGCTGGACGAGGACCACCCCGCTGAACTGGCCCGCCGAGGCGCGATCGTCGAGCCATGCGGCGAGCGACGCGAGGTCGATGTCGTGCATCGGGCGATTGTGGGTCCCCGCGCAAGTGGCCGGCGGGTCAGCCTGCAGGTGCGCCCGCCGGCGCCGCGTCGGTCGCCGGGCCGAGCCGTCGGACCGTGATGGCGAGGAAACCGGCGCCCGCGGCGCACAGGAGACCGGCGCCGGCGATCGCCACGCCGAGCCCAGCGTCCAGCGAGATCGCGCCCATGAGCGGCGGGTAGATCACGGCCCCCGCGACCCCCGCCGAGGCGAGGAGGCTCGTCACCGCGTCCTTGTGCACCAGCGAGATCCTGCCGCCGACGAGGATGATCCCGGGGTACACGGGCCCGAGCACGAAGCCTGTCAGGGCGAACAGCGCGATCGACCCCGCCGTGGACGGCACGACGACCGCGGCGACGAGCGCAAAGGCGGCGACGAGGAAGCCTGCCAGACCGAGCGTCTCCGGCGGCACGTGGTGCCCGAACCGGGCCACGACAAGCCGGCTCGCGGCGAGCGACACCCAGAACAGCGTCAGGGCGGTCGCTGCGAGGGCGAGGTCGACGTCGGCGAGGAACCGCACGAGCCAGCTGGACACGCCCACCTCCGCGGCGACGTAGCACGCGATCGACAGGCTGGCGGCCACCAGCGGCACCGTGACGCGCAGCCGCACGGACGGCCCCGACGCCCGGTCCGGCGCCCCCTCGATCGGCGCGAGCGCGAGCATCACGCCGGCGATCGCGATCGGGACCGCGGCGAGCGCCATCGCGCCGGTCCAGGCGAGCCCCAGGCCCACGAGCGCCGCCATGGCCAGCGGGGCGATCACGGCCCCCACGCTGTACGCGAAGTGCACGGAGTTGATCGCGCGACCCTGGATCGCCCCGGTGAACGCGGCCAGGAACAGGCCCTGGATGCCGACCTCGATCATGCCGCTGCCGAAGCCGCGCAGCGCGCCGGCGACCAGGAACACGGGCCACACGGGCACGAGCGCGCCCACGGTGCCCAGGAACAGGATCGCGATCGCGCCGAGGAGCAGCGGACGCCGCCCGGTGCGCGATACCGCCCAGCCGGTGACGAGACAGCCCGCGAGGAACATGGCGGTGAACACGCCGTAGGCGAGTCCCATGTCCGCGTCGTTGACGACGAGATCGCGCTGGATCTCCCGGATCAGCGACGGGACCACGAGGCCCGTCCAGCCGATCATCGTGAACGCGAGCAGGCCGCCGCCGATGAGGAGGAGCTGTCCGTTCCGGCCGTCGCGCACGCTGGGATCCCGTGATTCCCCGCGTCGCGAGGCCGCGACGGGCGGGAGGTTCAACCGTATCAGGCGTCAGGCGGCGCGGCGCTCCCATACGAAGACGTCCCCGCACGCGCACTGGTAGGCCCATCGCTCGACGCGCGGCTCACCGAGATGCGCGACGACCTCGGGCGTCCGATCGCGCTCGGCGCGAAGCGTCCCGTTCGCGTGGCGATGCTGCACGACGGGGAATCGCCGCGGGTCGCTCGTCATGTCCACCAGCCAGCTCGTCACGGCCCCTCCATTAGCATATCGAACAGGTGTTCGAGTATAGCCGATCGGGGAGCCGCCGTCGTCAGTCGGGCATCGGCTCCGCGGCCACCCAGCGACCGCCGTCGCCGGGCCGGAGGATGCGGCTGCGCCCCGAGGCCAGGTCCCACTCGGTCCGCTCGAAGCGGCGCTGGTCGTCGCCGGTGAGGATGAGGCAGTAGGCCGGGTCGCCACGGCCACGGACATGACCGTGGTCGTGGATGTCGTCCGGTGGCAGGAGCGTCACGGACTCGCGCGCCGCGACGAGCGTCTCCTCGGCGAGCGTCGGGGCGTCGGTCGGGGAGGCCGGCCGCCGGTAGCGGCGGTGGGTCTCCAGGCCGGCGACGGTCGCCAGGGCGACCCACACGCGGTGGTCGTGGACGGCGCCCATCTGCCCCTCGAGCCGGTGGACGAGCATCAGCCGCGGCCCGCGCTCCGGCGCGTGGAGGCGGATCATGCCGCTCGTGTCGCCCAGCTCGCGGATCCGGCCCGCCAGGTACGTCACGTCCCCGGCGAGCGTGACGAGGGCGGCGCCGATCGCCGGCAGGTCCGGCGACGGCATCGACGCCGGCCCGGCGATCCGCTCGAGCAGCTCGCGGATCGGCGCGTCGGGATGGGCGACGGCCATCGTCAGTGGTCGGCCGCGAGCCGCTCGCCGGCCTCGACGCGGATCGGGAGGCGGTTCTCCGCGGGCGTCAGCGGGCACGAGAAGCGTGGGTCGTAGACGCACGACGGGTGGTACGCGAGGTTGAAGTCGAGCGTCCAGGTCCCGTCCTCCTCGGCCTCGAGGTCGAGGTAGCGCCCGGCGCCGTAGCTCTCCGTCCCGGACGTCGCGTCGAGGAACGGGACGAACAGCGACTCGTGGACCGTCCCGTCGGCGCTGGCGACGCGGTAGGCGGTGAGCCGCTGCATCCCGCCGCCGAGCTCGAAGCGGAAGATGCCGGCGCGCTCGGCCGCCCGGAGCTGGCCGTCCGTGGTGGGGATCTGGAACCGGACCGGCTCGTCGCCCTCGTACGGCTCGAGCGTGAGCTCGTCCGCGATCCACGCGTCATCGACCGGGAAGTACGGGATCCCGGCGAAGGCCTCGCGCTCGGCCGCGGGGACCGGACTTCCCGCGCCCTGCTTGAAGTAGGCGTCCTTGTCGGCACGGTACTGCGCGACGGCGTCCTCGTAGGACAGGGTGTGGTGGTGCTCGGCGTCATGCGTCATGC
>JAICUV010000179.1 GCA_025935655.1 Chloroflexota bacterium
AGGTGCGCACCCACTACCCGCGCAGCCTCGACCACGAGGTCTCGATCATCCGCCAGGAGAAGCACCGCTTCCCCGCGAACGACGCGATCCCGCCGGTCGTCGTGCCGGCGTTCATGGAGGAGCTCGTCGCGGAGCTGACCCACCTCGCGCGGCGCGCCCCGGAGATCAGCCAGCGCTCGGGCGTCTCGGTCCGCGTCTCGGTCGCCAACATGGAGGTGCTGGAGGCCGCGGCCATCAAGCGCGCGGTCCGTCTCGGCGAGCCGGTCGCGGCGCCGCGGATCAGCGATCTCGGGGCGGTGCTCGCATCCACGACGGGCAAGGTCGAGGTGGAGACGGTGGGCGAGGACACGCCCGAGGAGCGGATCGTCGAGCGGCTGGTGACGAAGGCGGTGTTCGCGACGTTCAACCGGCACGCATCGGTCGACCGCCTGGCCCCCGTCATCGAGGCGTTCGAGGACGGGCTCGTGCTCGAGACCGGCGAGCGGATCCCGTCCCGCGATTACGTGCGCTGGATGCGCGAGGTGCCCGGGATGGCGGAGGCGGTCGAGCGGCTGGGCACCTTCGACGCGAGCGACGGCGCCGAGGAACCCGCGCTCGTCGCGTCGGCCGTGGAGTTCCTGCTGGAGGGGCTGCACCTCCAGCGGCGGCTCAACAAGGACCGCGGCCCGTCGGGCGTGACGTACCGGCGCTGACGCGCGACCCCGCACCGCCATGGCGTTCCTGACCCCCGACCCGCGGCACCTCGACCGGACGGACCGGCCCGGGCCCCGGCGCGACCCGTCACTCGGCGGCGAGGCGCTGTACCGCGCGTGGGACGGCTCGCAGGACGTCCCGGACCTGACCGCGGACGAGATCGTCGACGCGCTGGCGGACGACCTGCTCGAGCACGGCGACCTGGCCGAGGCGCTGCGCGACCTGATGGACCGCGGGATCCCCGCCGGCGACCCATCGCGCGGCGACATGCGCGGCCTGCGCGACCTCCTCGACCGGCTCCGGGACCGGCGGCGGGACATCCTCGCCAGGGGCGACCTCGCGGACCCGCTGGCCGACGTGCGCCGGCAGCTCGACGAGATCGTGGAGCAGGAGCGCGCCGGGGTCCAGCGGCGACTCGACGAGACGGAGCCCGGCGCGGGCGCCGGCGACGCCCCCGACCCGGAGCTGTCCCGGATGCTCCGCTCGATCGCCGCGAAGCGGCTCGACAGCCTGGACGCGCTCCCGCCCGACGTCGGCGCCCGCGTCCGCGCGCTGCAGGACTACGACTTCATCGACGGCGACGCCCGCCGGCGGTTCGAGGAGCTGGTCGACGGCCTGCGCCGGAGCATGCTCGACCGGCTGAGCCAGGGGCTCGCCGATGCCGTGAAGTCGATGCGGCCCGAGGACCTCGAGCCCCAGCGCGAGATGGTCCGCGACCTCAACGGGCTCCTGGAGCGACGGGCGATGGGCGACGAGCCCCCGCAGCCGGACGTCGACGCGTTCCTCGCCCGACACGGCGCGTTCTTCCCGGGCGCGCGGAGCCTCGACGACGTCATCGAGCAGCTCGCGGATCGCATGGCGGCGATGCAGTCGCTGATGCGCTCCCTGTCGCCGGAGCAGCGGGCGGAGCTCCAGGACACGCTCGACGCGCTGCTTCGCGACGACCGGCTCAAGTGGGACCTCGCGCAGCTGGCCTCGAACCTGGACCAGGTCCTGCCCGGCGGGCTGGGTGAGCGCATCCGGTTCACGGGCGACCAGCCGATGGGCCTCGACGCGGCGCTCGACCAGCTCGGCCGGCTGCAGGCCCTCGACCGGCTCGAGGCGCAGCTCGACGGGGCGGGCGGGCCCGGGGACCTCGGGTCGATCGACCGCGGCGACGTCGCCGACCTGCTCGGGCCGGATGCCGCCCGCGATCTCGACGCGCTCGAGGACCTCGCCACGCGCCTGGAGCAGGCGGGCTACCTCGAGCGGGACGGCGACCGGCTGGAGCTCACCCCGCGCGGCCATCGCCGGATCGGCCAGCAGGTCCTCGACGAGCTGTTCGCGCGCCTCGAGCGGGACGCCTTCGGTGGCCACCGGCTCGACCGGACCGGCCGCGGGGGCGAGCGCGAGGAGACATCGAAGCCGTTCGAGTTCGGCGACCCGTTCCACCTCGACCTGCGGACCACGCTCGCGAACGCGCTGGCGCGCGAGGAGAACGCGCCCGCCCGCCGGGCGGCATCCAGCGCCGTGAAGCTCCGCCCGGGTGACTTCGAGGTCTACCGGACCGAGCACTCCACCTCCGCGTCGACCGTGCTGCTCGTGGACATGAGCCGCTCGATGCTGCTCCGCGACTGCTATCTCGCGGCGAAGAAGGTCGCGATCGCGCTCGACACGCTCATCCGCACCCAGTACCCGCGCGACAGCCTCGCGATCATCGGCTTCGCGTACTACGCCCGGGAGCTCCGGCCCGAGGCCCTCGCGGAGCTCAGCTGGCACACCTACGAGTACGGCACCAACCTCCAGCACGGGCTGCTCCTGGCGCGACGGATCCTCGCCCGCAGCCGCTCGGCGAACAGGGAGATCGTCGTCATCACCGACGGGGAGCCCACCGCGCACTTCGAGGACGGCCAGGTGGAGTTCAGCTACCCCCCGACGCGACGGACCATCCAGGAGACCCTGCGCGAGGTCGTGCGGTGCACGAAGGAGGGGATCACGATCAACACATTCATGCTCGACCGCACGCCCGCGCTCACCGAGTTCATCGGGTACCTGACCGAGCTCAACGGCGGGCGGGCGTTCTACGCCGAGCCCGAGAACCTCGGCGAGTACGTCCTCGTCGACTTCGTCAAGCGGCGAACGCGGCGCCTGACGTAGAGTTCGGCCCGAGGCGCCCCATTCGATCCCGTCCGAGCCGGGCCGTGCGGGCGCCCACCCAGAGGAGCGCCGGTGCTGCAGCTGTTCCTGTTTCTTCACGTGATGGGGGCAATCGCCGTCTTCGGGCCCACGTTCGCGTTCCCCGTGATCGCGCGACATGCGTCCCAGGCGCCACAGCACGGTCATTTCGCCGCCGTGGTCAGCGACGCGATCGAGCGCCGGATCGTCATCCCCGGCGCGATCGTCCAGGGGATCACGGGCGTCGCGCTGATCCTCATCCTCGGCGCGGACCTGACGAGCCCGGCCTACCGATGGCTGGTCGCCGGGATCATCCTGTACCTCATCGCGGTGCTCTACGCCGTGTTCGTCCAGGCCCCCGCGGCCACGCGGATGGTGGAGCTCACCGCCGGGGGTCCGCCGGCCGGTCCGCCGCCCGAGGGCGCCCCCGCCGGGCCGCCCCCCGCGATCGCGGCGACCGCGAAGCAGCTCCAGCGCGGCGGGATGATCCTCACGGTCCTGATCGTCCTGATCGTGATCCTGATGGTGACCAAGCCGGGGGTCTGACGCTCCGGCGCGCTGCGCCGCGCGACTCCCGGGCCCATGCGGCCCGTCCCGGCGGGCCAAGCAGCCCGCCGCTCCGGACCACCCGCACGCCCGGGGCGTCCCGTTGTGCCCGTGTCCGGCGCCGTCCGCACGCGGCATGCTGGTGGTGCCCCAGCCTGGTGGTGACCCCTGCCCGCTGCCGGTCCCCGGGTACCATCACCCTCGACACCACAGGAGACCCGCCCGATGCCGCACGTCGCCACGTCGCCCGCCGACCTTCTCGCCCGCCTGTCGGGCATCGCCCGCGTCGAGGGGGGCCGCCTGGTCATCGACGACGCGGCACGCTTTCGGTCCCAGGCCGCGGCCGACCTCGCGTGGACGGCGGCGTTCACCACCGACGATCCGACCGCGGAGGCCGTGCGCTGGATCGTGTGGGAGGCGAGCCAGGCGCTCGGCGCCCGCTCCGCGAGCATCCACGAGCTGTACATGGCCCGCGCGCGCGGCGAGATCTCCGGCTTCACCGTCCCCGCGCTCAACATCCGCGTGGCGACGTTCGACATGGCCCGCACGTTCTACGAGACCGCCGCCCGGGCAGACGTCGGGGCCGTGATCTTCGAGCTCGCCCGGTCGGAGCAGACGTACACCTACCAGCGGCCGATGGACTACGTGACATCGGTCCTCGCGGGTGCGCTCGCCGCCGGCTGGAGTGCGCCGGTGTTCATCCAGGGCGACCACTACCAGTTCAACGCGAAGAAGTACGCGGCCGACCCGGAGACGATGACCGAGGAGATCCGCCGGGCCTGCCGGCTGGCCATCGACGCCGGCTATCGCAACATCGACATCGACAGCAGCACGCTGGTCGACCTGTCGAAGGCCAACGTGGACGAGGAGCAGCACGAGAACTACACGCGCGCCGCCGAGCTCACCGCCCTGATCCGGGAGCTCGAGACGGACGGCGTGACGGTGAGCGTCGGCGGCGAGATCGGCGAGGTCGGCAAGGAGAACTCGACGGTCGGGGAGCTGCGCGCGTACCTCGACGGCTACGCGGCGGAGCTCGCGAGGCGCGCCCCGGGCGCCAAGGGCCTGTCCAAGGTCAGCGTCCAGACGGGAACCAGCCACGGCGGCGTCCCGCTGCCCGGCGGCGGCGTGGCCGCGGTCAAGCTCGACTTCAACGTCCTCCGCGAGCTGGGCGAGGTCGCCCGCGAGTACGGCCTCGCCGGCGCGGTCCAGCACGGCGCCTCGACCCTCCCGGACGAGCTGTTCCACCACTTCCCGGCGGTCGAGACGGCGGAGATCCACCTCGCCACGGGGTTCCAGAACGCCGCCTACGACCACCCGGCGTTCCCCGCCGCGCTCAAGGACGAGATCAACGCCTGGCTACGCGAGCACGCCGCGGACGAGCGCAAGGACGGCCAGACCGAGGAGCAGTTCCTCTACACGACGCGCAAGAAGGCCATCGGGCCGTTCAAGCGCCAGCTGTGGGACCTTCCGACCAAGGACGAGATCCTGGCGTCCCAGTCGGCCAAGCTCGCGTTCCTGTTCACGGAGCTCCGCGTCAACGGCTCCATGGCGCTCGTCGAGCGGTACGTCACGCCGACGCCGGTGTCGCGCCCCATCCCCGAGGCGCTCAAGGCCGCGGCCGGCTGAACCCTCGCGCAGTGATCCTCGTCCGCATCAGCGTCCGCGCATGAGCGACGACGTCGCCCCGCCCGACGCGTCGTCCGCGGACGCGCTCCCCGTGACCGTCCGCCTCGAGGTCACGGGCGACGAGCCCGGCGTCCGGGACGTGGAGCTGGCCGCGTTCGCTGGCCCGGAAGAGGCGGCGATCGTGGACCGGATCCGCGCGGAGGCGCCCGCCGGCTGGCTGAGCCTGGTCGCGGTGGACGCGTCCGGCGCGATCGTCGGGCACCTGCTGCTCTCCCCCTGTCCGGTGGAGGACGAGGAGGGGAGCATGCTCGCCACGGTCCTTGCGATCGGCCCGGTTGCCGTGCAGCCGTCCGTCCAGTACCGGGGCGTGGGCTCCGCGCTCATGCACGCCGCGATGTCGCTCGCCATCGCACGCGGCGCCCCCGCGCTCGTGTTGCTCGGCCACGCGGACTACTACCCGCGGTTCGGGTTCGGGTCCGCGCGCGACGTCGGCCTCCAGCCGCCCGCCGAGGCGTGGCCGGATGACGTCTGGATGGCCCGCCGGCTGCCGGCGTGGGACGAGTCGATGCGCGGCATCGTGCGCTACCCGGAGGCGTTCGGGCCGCTTGCCTGACGCGCGCCACCTGCCGTATCGTCGCGCGCACGTCGGTCGAGCCTCCGTCGCACGTCCCTGCGCACCAAGGAGTTCCCGATGTCCGTGTCCCACCCGTCCGGCGCGTCCGACGCCGCCCGCCGCGACGCCCTCGCCGGCCGCCTGTTCGAGGCGACGCTCGGCGCATTCGACCTCCTCGCGGTCCAGCTCGGGCTCGAGCTCGGCCTGTACGCGGCCCTCCGGGACCGCGGGCCGCTGACCCCGCTGGAGCTCGCGTCGCGGGCCGGCATCGCCGCCCGCTACGCCCGCGAGTGGCTCGAGCACCAGGCCGTCGGCGGGCTGCTCGACGTCGTCGCGCGGGCGGACGACCCGGATGCCCGGCGCTACGCGCTGCCGGCCGGTCACGCGGACGTCCTGCTGGACCCCGAGAACCCCTCGACGATGGCGCCGATGCCCCTCGTGCTGCTCGCCGCGACGCGGGCATGGCCGGACCTCCTGGCCGCGTACCGCACGGGCGGGGGCGTTGACTGGAACACCTACCCGCTCATCTCCGAGGCCCAGGAGGCGGCGAACCGCCCGGTGTTCCGGCATCTCCTCGCCCAGGAGTGGCTGCCGGCGATCCCGGACGTCCACGAGCGCCTGCTGGCGGGCGGTGCTCGGGTCGCGGACGTCGCGTCGGGCGGCGGCTGGTCGTCGATCGCGATGGGTCGCGCCTATCCGGGGATCGAGGTCCACGGCCTCGACCTCGACGCCGAGGCGGTGGCGCGCGCGACGGCTAAGGCCCAGGCGGCGGGGCTCGCCGACCGGGTGACGTTCCACGTCGTGGATGCGCAGGACCACGGCCTGGACGGCACGTTCGACCTGGTGACGGTGTTCGAGGCGGTTCACGACATGGCGCGGCCGGCCGAGGTCCTGGCCGCCGCCCGACGGCTCCTCGCGCCGGGAGGCACGGTGCTCGTCATGGACGAGAAGGTCGCCGAGACGTTCACGGCGCCGGGCGACGAGATCGAGCGGCTGATGTACGGCTACAGCCTGTTCTTCTGCCTCGCCAACGGCCTGGCCGACCCGCCGAGCGTGGGCACCGGGACCGTGATGCGGCCGGCGACGCTGCGCGCCTACGCCGAGGCGGCCGGGTTCGCCGAGGTCACCGTGCTGCCGATCGAGCACGACGTGTTCCGGTTCTACCGGCTCGATCCGTAGCCCGCGCGAGGGCCTGTTGCGGCGGGCGCGCCGGTGGACATCCCACGTTGACGAGCCCCATCGCGACGCCTGGTGTCCGCGCCAAGCCCGGCCCGGGAGGGTGGCCCGGCGAATCCGGCGAGCCCACGCGTTCTGGACCAGGCGCTGGCGCCGTCGATACGGCGCGGCTGAGGGATGGAGGAACTGCCGTGTCGGGTGCTGCACCTGTCGATCAGGCCGCCCAGGCCGCCCAGGATGATGCGCAGCTGCGCTCCCTGGGCATCAACCCGGAGCTGAAACGGACCCTCG
>JAICUV010000245.1 GCA_025935655.1 Chloroflexota bacterium
CGCCTCGACGAGCGCGGCCGGCGTCGCGGCGTCGAACACGAAGCCGGTCCCCTCGGTCGGGTGTTCGTCGGCATCGATCACCGAGTCCGCGAGGCCGCCCGTCCGACGAACGACGGGCGGCGTCCCGTAGCGCAGCGCGATCATCTGGCCCTGGCCGCAGGGCTCGAAGCGGGACGGCATCAGGAACACGTCGGCGCCCGCGTAGATCCGGCGGGCCATCTCGCGGTCGAAGCGCTCGATCAGCGCGACCCGGCCCGGGTTGGCCGCGGCCAGTGCCCGGAACGGGTCCGCGAGCGAGGCGTGCCCGCTGCCCTGGACGATGATCCTCGCCCCAGCGGCGAGGAGGTCGCGGGCGCCGTCGGCGAGGAGGTCGAACCCCTTCTGCGGGTCCATCCGACCGATCATCCCCGCGACGATCCCGTTGTCGGCCGGGTCGAAGCCGTTGCGCGCGAGCAGGTCCGCCCGACAGACCGCCTTGCCCGCGGGATGCTCGCGCGAGTACGACGCGGCGAGGGCGGGGTCGTTCGCGGGATCCCAGACGTCCGGGTCGATGCCGTTGAGGATCCCGAGGTAGCGGTCGCCCTTGGCCTGCAGGGCCTCTTCGAGCCCCATCCCGAACGCCGGCGTCAACGACTCGCGCGCGAACCCCGGGGACACCGTGTTCGCGATCTCCGCACCTTCGATCGCGGTCAGCAGCAGGTCGATGCCATGGGGGTTGGGGCCCGCGAGCCGCTCGCCCTGCCGGAGTCCGAGCTGGGGCAGCTGGTCTGCGGGCGTCCACCCGTGATAGGCCAGGTTGTGGAGCGTGACGACCACGGCCATGTCCCGGAAGAACGGGTCCTTCGCGGCCTCGCCGCGCGCCCGCTCGAGCAGCGCCGGGCCCGTGTGCCAGTCGTGGACGTGCAGGACATCGACGGGGGCGCCGTCGCGCTTGAGCGCCGCGAGGGCCGCGCGGTTGAACACGGCGAACCGCCACGGGTCGTCCGGGAAGTCGTAGAACGCGTCCCGGTCGAAGGCCGAGGGCACGTCGACGAGCCGGAGCCGGTAGCCGGCGGCGGCGACATCGACGATGCCCACCTCGAGCGGCTCGCCGCCCCTCGGATCCCTGATCACGAGCGCCGGCTCGCGGACCGCGTCCTCGGGCACGGGCACCGAGCGATAGCGGGGCAGGAACACATCGACGGGCGCCGCGAGCTCCGTCCCGGCCTCGGGCAGGCGGCCGAGCGCGCGCGCGAGCGCGTCCACCACGTCGGCGAGCCCGCCGGTCTTCGCCCAGGGCTCGCACTCAGCGGCGAGCAGCACGACTCGGATCGTCATCGGGCGATCGTACGCGTCCGCCCGGGTCGCGGCCCGTCGGGTGCGCTGCGAGGCTTGCCGGCGTGGCCCGGCGCGGCGCGTGGGTCGGCCTCGTGGGCCGGCGCGCTGCGTGGCCGCACCGGTGGACCGGCACGTCTGCGTGGCTCGCCCGCGGACCGGATATGCGGCCACGGACTCTACGGTTCCGTCACGGAACGAAATATGCCGCCGGCGACTCGCCTGTTCCGTGCGAGGGCCCGGACACGGAACGGATCATACCGCTGGCGACTGAAATGACTCGCCACGGAACCGTTGAGTCGGCCGCCGAATGGCCGGATGCGGGCGGACGCCCGGCGCGATCCTCGGCGCGGGGGACGGGGTCGAACGCCCGTCGCCCGAACGCCGCTACACGCATGCGATACCGAGCGCCTAAACCGGTTCACAAGCGGCCGCGACCCGGTCTATCATGTGCGCCCCATGGAGCCCCTCGTGCACGTGCCGGTCGCGCCCGGCGCTTCGTTCCACCTGCCGCCGAAGCTGGAAGGCCTCCGGCGCCTCGCCTACAACCTGTGGTGGAGCTGGCACCCCCAGGCCCGCGTCCTGTTCAGCAGGATCGACGCCGGCGCCTGGGCCCGGTACCGCAACCCGATCCCCGTCCTGTCGGGACCGGTCGCCTGGGACCAGCTGCTCGAGAACCCGGCATTCATGGCCGAATACCACGACCTCCTCGAGGAGTTCGACGCCTACATGGCGAACGGGTCCGACCACTGGTTCACCCGCCGCTACGGCGACGACCTCGAGGGCCCGATCGCCTACTTCTGCGCCGAGTACGGCTTCCACGAGAGCCTGGGCATCTACTCCGGCGGCCTCGGCGTCCTCGCCGGCGACCACATGAAGACCGCCTCGGACATGGCCCTCCCGCTGGTCGGCGTGGGGCTGATGTACCGCAAGGGCTACTTCCGCCAGTCGATCGACGCGGACGGCCACCAGGAGCACGCCTACCCGGACTACGAGCTTGCCCGGCTGCCGATCCTGCGCGCGCTGGACCGGTTGGGCGAGCCGATGACCATCAGCGTCCCCCTCCCCGACCGCGACCTGTACGCCGCCGTGTGGGTGGCCCAGGTGGGTCGGGTGCCGGTCCTGCTCCTCGACACGGACGTCCCCGACAACGACGACTCGGACCGCCCGATCACGCACATCCTCTACGTGCGCGGACGCGAGATGCGCCTCCACCAGGAGCTCGTCCTGGGCGTGGGCGGCGTCCGCGCGCTGCGCGAGCTGGACCTGGCGCCCGCCGTATGGCACCTCAACGAGGGCCACTCGGCGTTCCTCCTCGCGGAGCGGGCACGGGAGCTGATCGCGGGCGGCGCGACGCTCGACGACGCGTGGAAGGCCGTCCGCAGCGACGCCGTGTTCACGATCCACACGCCCGTCTCCGCCGGCAACGAGCGGTTCGACGCGGAGCTCGTCCGCCGGGTCGCCCAGCCCCTCCTCGAGGGCGACGGTCGCCCGAACACGGGCGGCATCCCGATCCAGGCGCTCCTGGACCTGGGCATCGGGGTGGAGGGCGACACGACGCAGTTCGACATGACCGCGTTCTCGCTCCGGCTGACCCGCGGCGCGAACGCGGTGAGCCTGCTCCATGCGGAGACCGCCAACGCCACCTGGCAGGGCGTCACCCCGCACGAGATCCTCGGCATCACCAACGGCGTCCACACGCCGACGTGGGTGGGCCAGCCGATGCGCGACGCGCTGGAGCGGTACGCGGACGCCAACCTCGAGCGCATGGACGACATGGTGGAGCGGCGGCGCTTCTGGGACCGGATCGACCGGATCCCCGGTGAGGAGCTGTGGGAGGCCCACCAGCGCCAGAAGCTGGAGCTCGCGATCTTCGCCCGCGGCCGGCTGCGCAACCAGTTCGCCCGCCACGGCGAGGCCCCGTCCACGCTCGAGGAGCTGGAGGAGGTCCTCGACCCGTCGATCCTCACGATCGGGTTCGCGCGCCGGTTCGCGACCTACAAGCGGGCCGCGCTGCTGTTCACCGACATCGAGCGCCTCGCCCGGATGCTGTGGGACGAGGAACGGCCGCTGCAGATCATCTTCGCGGGCAAGGCCCACCCGGCGGACCGTCCGGGACAGGGCGTGATCCAGGACATCTTCAGCCGGTCGCGCAGCCCGCGCCTCCGGGGTCGGGTCTTCATCATGGAGGACTACGACATCCGGATCGGCCGGTTCCTCGTCCAGGGCGTGGACGTGTGGCTCAACAACCCGCGTCGGCCGCTCGAGGCGTCGGGCACGTCCGGGATGAAGGCGGCCGCCAACGGCCTCCCCAACCTGTCGGTCCTCGACGGCTGGTGGGACGAGGGCTGGACCGGCGACAACGGCTGGGCGATCGGGGGTCGGGAGACCAACCCGGACGAGGGCGCCCAGGACTGGTCGGACGCCCAGGACCTGTACCGGATCCTCGAGCAGGAGGTCATCCCGGCCTACTACGAGCGGGACGCGACGGGCCTCCCGCCTCGCTGGATCCAGATCATGCGCAACGCGATCGCCAGCAACATCTGGCGGTTCTCCACCACCCGGATGCTCCACGAGTACGTGGAGCGGCTCTACCTCCCGGCGCCCGAAGCGGACGCGGGGGCCTCCACGGCCCCGCACGAGGCAGCCGCCGCGACGAAGGCGTCCGCCACCTCCTGACCCCCGATCGCCCGCATGCCCCGCGCGGCGACACGTATAGAGGACCGCACCCGTGGCCCCCCGCATCTCGCTGGCCCTCGCGATCCACAACCACCAGCCGGTGGGCAACTTCGGCTGGGTGTTCGCCGAGGTCTACGACCGCGCCTACCTGCCGATGCTCGAGGCCCTCGAGCGCCACCCGGGCGTCCGGCTGTCGCTCCACTACACGGGCCCGCTCCTCGAGTGGCTCGCGGCGGAGCGTCCCGAGTTCCTCGAGCGGCTGCGGGCACTCGTCGCGCGGGAGCAGGTCGAGCTCCTCGGCGGCGGCCTGTACGAGCCGGTCCTCGCCTCCCTCCCCGAGCACGATCGCATCGACCAGCTGTCACGGATGGCGGGGACGCTGGAGCGGATCACGGGCACGCGGCCGCGCGGCGCCTGGCTCGCGGAGCGGGTCTGGGAGCCCGACCTGCCGACCGCGCTCGTGGGCGCCGGCTACCGGTGGACGATCCTGGACGACCAGCACTTCCGCGCGGCCGCCATCCCGGAAGCGAACCTGTGGGGCGCCTACACCACCGAGGACCAGGGCAACCTGCTGACCGTGTTCGGGACGGAGCAGGGCCTCCGCTACCGGATCCCGTTCGGCGGGGTCGAGGACGTCATCGGCTACCTCCACGATCACGCGACCGAGGACGGGACGCGGGTCGGGATGATGGGCGACGACGGCGAGAAGTTCGGCGCCTGGCCCACGACCTACGAGCACTGCTGGGGCGAGGGCCGCTGGGTGGAGCGCTTCTTCGAGGCGCTCGAGGCGAACGCCGCCTGGCTGAGCACCGTCACGCCGTCGCAGTGGCTGGAGCGCGAGCCGCCGATCGGCCGCGTCTACGTCCCCACGTCCTCGTACGCGGAGATGGGCGAGTGGGCGCTCCCACCCGACGAGACCGTCGTGTTCACGAAGCTGCTCCACGACGCGGTGGCCGGGAAGCGGCCCGAGGCGCGCTGGCTGCGCGGCGGGTTCTGGCGAAATTTCCAGGTCAAGTACCGCGAGATCAACGACCTCCACAAGCAGATGCTCCGGACGTCGCGCAAGGTCGCCGCGATGACCGAGGGCCCGTCGCGCACCGCCGCGCTGGACC
>JAICUV010000087.1 GCA_025935655.1 Chloroflexota bacterium
GTCGCGCCGCGGAGGCTCGTCGTTGACAGCCAGCCGTCGCCCGATTGCTCGAGCGCGGCCGCGAGCCGGTCCTGGTGGGCATCGAGCTCCCGGGGGTCCATCGAGGCGGCGGCGGCCGCGCCCCCGGGGAGGTGCCGGAAGCACACGACGGAGAGCTCGGGCTCGGCGGGGAGGGCCTCGAGGTCGTCGGCCTCCGTGCACAGCTCCGCGAGGTACGCGGCGATGTCGTCGTTCGCCTCGATCAGCCGGCCCAGACCGCTCGTGCCGAGGTGCTTCCACGTGGCCCACAGCTTGAGCGCCCGGAACCGGCGCGTGCCCTCGAAGCCCAGCTTGTAGAAGTTGAGCTGGCCGGCGTGGGCGTCCTGGTGGCTCGCGTCGCCCTCGCCCGCCGGATCGCCGGCCGGCGTCTCGCCGCCGCGGTAGTACTCGGGAGAGCGGTCGAACGTCTGGCGCAGGTGGGCGCCGTCGCGGACGAGCAGCGCGCCGATGTCATACGCCTGGAAGAACCACTTGTGGGGATCGACGGTCACGGAGTCGGCGAGGGCGAGGCCCGGAACCCGCGAGGCGTCGCGCTCGGACAGGAGGGCGGCGCCACCGTAGGCCGCGTCGACGTGGAACCAGAGGCCCTCGCGTCGCGCGAGCGCGGCCAGGTCCTCGACGAGATCCACGGAGCCCGTGTTCGTGGAGCCGGCGACCGCGCAGACGGCCACGGGCTGCAGCCCGCTCGCGCGGTCCGCGGCGATCGCCTCGGCGACAGGCTCGGCATGGAGGCGGAAGCGGTCGTCGGCTGGAAGCGTGACGAGCGTGTCGGGCGGGAAGCCCAGCTCGTCGAGGGCGCGGGCGATCGAGAAGTGCGTCTGGTCGCCCGTGTACACGCGGACGCCCTCGAGCGCGGCCCCGCGCGGCGGCCGCGGCGCGCCCCGGAGCGCGCGGAGGTGGACGTCGCGCACGAGCGCCATCGCGATGAAGTTGGCCATGACCCCGCCCGACGCGAGCAGGCCGAACGAGCCCTCGCCGTAGCCCACGAGGTCGCACAGCCAGCGGATGACCTCCTCCTCGACGAACGCGCCGACGGGCCCGGCGTGCCAGACGTCGATGCCCTGGTTCGTCCACTGGGCGAGGACCTCGCCGACGATCGAGGCGACGAGGGGCGGCGGCGTGAAGTAGCTCAGGGCCCGCGGGTGATAGCTGTTGAGCGTGTGGGGCGCGATCTTCGCGCTGAACTCGTCGAGGACGGCCTGGAGGGTGACGGGGTCCTTCGGTGCCGGGCCCGGGCCGCCGCGCTCGCCGAAGTACTCGCGGCGCAGCTGGTCGAAGCCCGTCGGCTCGCCCATCGCGCGGCGCATCGCCTCGTCGTACAGCCAGTCGAGGCTCGCGTGCCAGGTCGCCCTGCCCGCCTGTTCGAGCGCGCCGCGCGACGTCGCGGCGTCGCGGATGCCGATGAGCTCCGGCTCCGGGTGCCAGCGGAAGCCGTCGAGGGGATCGACGTCGATGTCGTCTGCCATCGGGCGATGGTATCGGGCGCGGGCGGGTTCCCGGGGTCAGGTCGGCGGCTCGTCCGTCAACGGCGGCGCGAGCTCCCGGAGGGACGTCTCGCACGCCTCGAGCTCGGCCCGCGCGCAGCTGAGCCACAGCGCCCACGGCCCCAGCTCGGTGGCGACGTAGTACTGCACGTGCACGACGTCCTCGGCGCCGGGTCCGGGGTCGATCATCTCCACGCGGAGCGCCTCGCCGAGCTGGAGGTACACGCGCCCGATGGAGGCGACCTGCATCCCGACCGCCCGCGGGTGCATGCCGGTTCGCCATCGCTTGAGCTGCGACGCAAGGGACTCGGTCATGGCTCACCTCCTGGTTGCGCCAACTGTTGCGACACCGGCCGCGCCGGTCAAGCGCCGTCCCGCACCACCCGGCTCGGGTTCAGGACCCGAACAGCCGCCAGTGCCCCTCCGAGACCACCTCGGCGACCCCGTCGACCACCTTGATCGCGGTCTCGTCGTCGATCGCGTAGCCGGTCCGGCTCAGGCCCGCGGCCCAGCGTTCCGCGTCGGCCATCGTGTTCTCCGGCAGGTCGGGGTTGTCGAGGTGGGGGAAGATCTCGAAGTCGACGAGGCCCAGCCCCTCGCCCCCGACGGGCGCGGTCCAGGAAGCGAAGATGTCCGCGACCGCGGGCGACATGACGAGGCTCCCGGCGCTCAGCCCCACGTAGACCATGTCGAGCGAGGGGAGGAGCTGCGCGAGCCCGGACTCGCGCATCCACCGATCGAGGTAGATCGTGTCCCCGCCGTTCACGAGCAGGACGTCGGCCTGTTCGAGCCACGGGAGCCAGACGGTTCGCGGGATGCTGGGCAGCGCCGTGAGCTCGAGGATGCCGACGGACTTCCAGCCGAGCTCGGCCATCGGCGTCTCCGGCTGCCGACCGGCGAGGTAGCTCCACGCGAGCTGCGTGCCCTGCCGGAGCGGCCAGCTCGCGGTGGAGTTGACGAGGGCGGTGCACTCCTCGATCGGCTTGCCGAGGAGCTCCAGCAGGGCGGCTCGAATGCTGGGGTTCGTGATCCCGGCAGACGTGAGGAGGAGGTTCAACGCGCGACTCCATGCACGGGTGACGCAAGCCTAGCGCGCCCGGGAGCTGCCGAGGCAGGACATGTCGGTCGCGTCCGCCAGCGTAGCTACCCGCCACGCCTCTTGGTCATTCATGCATGAGGTGGGTGCTATCGGACTGCACGAACGGTCGCGGTTGCGAGAATCTGGGCAAATCTGGCCTGACGGTGGTCATACAGTCGTGGGGTGGCTGTATGACGTGAGGGAGCTGTCGAATACCCGTGGGGTGGGTATTGGACAGGAGGCGGGCCGGCGCGCCCGAGGGACCGTCGGCGGTACATTGGGGCCCGTGAGTTCCCCTGATCCGCAGTCGACGGTGCGGCCCGTCGAGTACAAGGGCGAGCCGCTCGATGCCGAGCGCGGCCCGGGCCTCGGCTGCTTCCGGTTCCAGCTGGTGCTGCTGGCGATCTCGATCGTCCTGACGCCGCTGTCCGTGGTCTGGGAGTGGCCGACGGCGATCAGCGCGGGGCTCCTGTTCCTCACGCTGTTCCTGCTGCTGTTCGCCGGGCAGACGATCATCTTCCTGCTCCGGCTCGTGGCCGCGGATCGCCGGGACGGGCGGCGGCGGCCGCTGTCGAGCGCGACGCCGACGGTGGGGGAGCTCGAGGACCGGGCGGTGGCCAGCGACGACGAGACGGCTGCAATCCCCGCCCCTCCGGACGACGACGGGTCCGGCACGTCCGGCATGCGAGAATAGGGCCTGACCGAGAGAGATCAAGGCTCCCAGGAGGCCGAACGCTCCGTGCCCATCCTCGCCACGTACTTCTCCGTCCGTCGCGGCCGGGATCCGTTCTTCAAGTTCTTCATGAAGACGATCTTCCCGCGCCAGATCAAGGAGTACGAGGAGAAGTTCGGCATCCGCTTCGTCGGCTGGTACAACGTGGCGCACGGCTGGGACTTCGACAACGTGATCATGCTCGACCTGCCCGACTACGCGACCCTCGACAAGCTCGAGGCGGACGAGGCGACCCGCGCCCTGGGCCACCGGGCGGGCGAATGGATCTTCGAACGACATCACTCGATGTTCCTGCGAGAGCGGCTGGGGCCGGATCTCGAGTACCACGGCTAAGGAGGCGATCGACATGGACGTGAGCCGCAACGACATGCTCGGTGAGCTCGCCAGCGACGCGGCACTCGAGCGCACGGACTTCGTCGTCCAGGCGACGGAGCAGCTGGCGAAGTTCCTGGACCGGCACCGCGAGCGCGTCGCCGCGTTGGGCGGGCTGACCCTCATCGACGACGACCCCGACTACCTCTCGATCGCGCCGGACATGACGTTCCGCGTCCGCTCGCGGTACGAGGACCCGGACACGGGCGAGTGGGCGAGCGACACCGAGATCGTGGAGACGGCCTCGGAGCTCGTGGAGCTCTACAACCCGGTCGAGATCTACGCCGCCTTCTCCGAGGCCGCGCGGGAGGCCGCGGGGCTCGCCGCGGAGCCGGGCGCGACCGACGACCTGCTCGCGACCGCGGGCATCCCGCCCGAGGAGACCTTCGGCCGCGGGATCGGGGACGACGCATACGCGGGCGCGGCCGACTCCTGGGCCGCCGGCCAGCCCGCGGTCCTCGAGGCCGCGGACGACGAGGAGGGCGCCGCCCTCGCGATGTACAACCTCGCGCTGGACTTCCAGGAGCGCAGCCAGCAGAGCGAGTCGAGCCTGCTCGAGCAGTTCGAGGAGGCGGCAGCGCGCGTCGCCGGCCAGCTGGGCGACCTCGTGATCGTCGACGACGAGGACGAGCGACTCGTGCTCTCGGCCTCGGGCCGCTTCCGCGCCGAGGTCCTCCCGGAGGAGGGCGACGGCGAGTGGCGCCAGCTCGGCGGCCCGGACGAGCTCGTCGAGTTCTACGACCCGACCGACGTGTTCGGAGATCTCGCGGACGCGCTCGCGGAGGCCTTCCCGGCCATCGCGCCGGACCTCGAGGACGAGGCCGAGGACGCCGACGAGGCCGACGCGCCCGAAGCGGCCGAGGCTGCCGCCGACGACGCGACGGACGGGCGCGCCTAGCCCGCA
Organism: Chloroflexota bacterium; assembly: GCA_025935655.1. Lineage (GTDB taxonomy): Bacteria > Chloroflexota > Limnocylindria > Limnocylindrales > CSP1-4 > CAIXZV01. Next base: position 4,611 of record JAICUV010000087.1, read on the forward strand.
CCGGCGAGCACGCCCCACCCGCCCCGGCGCTCCCACGCCGTGCGGAGCATCGCCGCGGAGCTCGTCGAGCGCCGCGAGATCGTCCCGGGCACCTGGCTCCACGCATGGCACGCGCCGGGCGTGGTCTCGGGCGTCCGCGCCGGGCAGTACGTGCACCTGCGGACGGTGGAGCCCGGCGGACTGCCGGTCCGTCGCCCGCTCCCGATCGCCACGACCGACCCGGCCAGCGGGACGCTGACGACCCAGGCGCCCGGCGCGCCGCCGTCACGCGGGTGGTCCGGGTCGCTCCGCGTCGGCGACCGCGCCGACCTCATCGGGCCGCTCGGCCGGCCGTTCGAGGTGGATCCCCGCTCCCGCCACCTGCTGCTCGTCGCCGAGGGCCCGGCGATCGGCTCGCTGCGGCTCCTCGTGGACGAGGCGATCCGCGAGGGCCGGTCCGTCGTGCTGCTCTACGGCGCCGCGGGCGCCTCGCTCGTGTACCCGTCGAGCCTGCTCCCCGACGAGGTGGAGTACGTCGTCGCCACGGCCGACGGGTCGCTCGGGCACCGCGGGAGCGTGCTCGACCTCGTCCAGGAGTACGAGGCGTGGGCGGACCAGTCGTTCGCGGCCGGCTCGCCGTCGCTGCTCGGGCCGCTGGCGGCGCTGGCGTCAGGCCGGCGTCAGCGGATGGGCGTCGCGACGCTCGGCCGGAAGCGCGGCGGCGGCAAGCCGATCGCCCCGGGGTCGCCCGAGGCGCGGCGCAAGGCGTTCCTCCAGGTCGTGCCGGAGCAGGTGATCGGCTGCGCGGCCGGGACCTGCCTCGGGTGCGCGGTGCCGGGCTCGGGCGGCGTCCCGCAACGGGTGTGCCGCGAGGGCCCCGTGTTCGCCGCCGACGAGCTCGCCTGGGATGCCGTCCCGTGAGCGATCCGCGCTCGACCCCGGCGGCCCGGATCGCGCGCGCCGGCGCGCTGGTCGGCGCGCTCGCGATGACACTCGGATCATCTGCCGCGGCGCTCGCCTACACCGGGAACGCGGGCGAGCCCTACAGCCCGCTCAGCCACTGGGTCTCGGAGCTCGGCGAGCTCGGCGTGTCGTCAGTGGCGTGGGCGTTCAACCTCGGCCTCGTCGTCGGCGGGCTCGGCTTCGTCGTGTTCATGGCCGGCCTTGCGATCGACGCGACAGACCGGCTCCGGTGGGTCTACGGCCCCGTCGGGATCGTCGCGGGAATCGCCGGGGCGCTGGTCGGCGTGTTCCCGATGAACAACCGCGATGTCCACGGGCTGGTGGCGTTCACGTTCTTCAACCTCGGCTGGATCGCGGTGGCCACGGCGTCGGTGCCGGTGGCCGTGGGGCACGACCGGCGGTTCCCCCGGTGGCTCGCGGCGGCGGGCGCGGTCACGGTCGTGGCCTTCCTCGCGTTCCTGTACGAGGTTCGCGTGGACCCGGTCGTGGCCGCGTCCGCGCTGGACGCTCCGGTGGCGCGACCCGCGTTCTGGCCCGCACCCGCGCTGGAGTGGGCGGTGATCGTCGCGATCATCGGCTGGACGGTCCTCGCCGCGCTCAGCTGGCGCCGCACGCCGGCGGGGGAGGGTCGATGAAGGCGAAGCGCAAGGTGCTCCCGGGCATCGCGCCGAAGCGGACGCCCACGGTGCGCACGATCCGGCCCGCGATCCGGCCGCGGCAGGCGTCGGTCGGCGCCCCGGCCACCGGGCCTGGCCGCCCTGTCGGCGCGACGCCCGAGGCGTCCACGGACGCCATCGGCGGGCGGCCGGTGGAGCTCGCGGTGGACCTGGGACGCGGCCTGGTCCTCGCGAACCCGCTGCTCGCGGCGTCGGGGTCGATGGGGTACGGGGTCGAGGTCGCGGACGCGGTGGACCTCGGGCGGCTCGGCGGGCTCGTGACGCGGGGGACGACCCTGAAGCCGCGCGCCGGCCACGCGGCGCCCCGGACCGCGGACGTCCCGGCGGGCCTGCTGCTGGGGATCGGGCTCCAGAACCCCGGCATCGAGGCCGTCCTGGAGCGCTACGCGCCGACGTGGGCCCGCTGGTCGACGCCGGTGATCGTCAACCTGTGCGGCGAGAGCGCGGGCGACATCGCGGAGATGACACGCCGGCTGGAGGGCGTGCCCGGCATCGACGGCATCGAGCTCAACCTCTCGTGCGCGAACGGTGGCCGGGCCGCCTTCGGGCTCGACGATGGCGCGGCGGGCTCGCTCGTGACCGCCGTCCGCCGGGCGACGGAGCTGCCGATCATCGCGAAGCTCACCGCCGCCGCATCCGATGTCCGTGCGATCGCGAAGGCGGTCGAGGACGCGGGCGCCGACGCGATCAGCGCGATCAACACGATGCCCGGGCTCGCCCTCGCCGCGGACCGCGGCGGACCCGCGATCGCGAGCGGCTACGGCGGGATCTGCGGCCCGGCGCTCAGGCCCCACGGGCTGCGCGTCGTGTGGGAGGTGGCCCAGGTCGTCGACATCCCGGTCATCGGCATCGGCGGGATCGCCGTCATCGACGACGTGCTCGACTACCTCGCGGCGGGCGCGTCGGCCGTCGGCATCGGCGTCGCCGCGCTCGCGGACCCGATGCTGCCCGTGCGGCTCGCGGACGAGCTGGCGGACGCGTGCCGGGCGCGCGGTCTCGCGTCGGCCTCGGCGCTGGTGGGCACCGCCCTGCCCGCGAGGCCTGCGCCGCCGTCCACGCGCGGCGCGGAGTACGGGCGATGAGCCCACTCCTCGTCGGCTGGCTGTTCCTGATCAACCTCGTCACGGCCGCGGCCTACGCCTACGACAAGCTGGCCGCGCCCCGCGGACAGCGGCGCATCCGCGAGCGAACGCTGTGGCTCCTGTGCCTGGCCGGCGGCGTCGTCGGGGCGTGGGCCGTGTTCTTCGGAATGCGCCACAAGACGCGCAAGCAGTCGTTCTGGATCGTCCAGTCGATCGCGACCGTGGCCTGGCTCGCGATCATCGTGGCCCTGCTCGCGGGCTGACCCGATCGCCCGGTCGTCATCCCCTGGGCCCCGGCCCTAGACTCGGGCGCATGACCTCCTTCCAGTCCGGCGTGGATCGCGATCGCGTCCGGGAGCTCAAGAACGCCGAGGACGCGCGGTTCGCGGCCGCGCACTCGAAGAGCGCCGCCCTCATCGAGCGCGCCCGGGCCGTCATGCCCAACGGCGTGCCGATGGCGTGGCAGGTGGGCTCCTACCACCACCTCCCGATGTGGATCGCGGAGGGCAGGGGGACCCGCCTGACCGACGTCGACGGCAACACGTACGTCGACTTCAACATCGCCGACCTGTCGATGTTCTGCGGGTATGCGCCGGAGCCGCTCGTCCGTGCGGTCAGCGAGCAGATGGCGCGCGGCAACCAGTTCCTGCTGCCGACGGAGGACGCGATCGTCGTGTCCGATGAGCTCGGCAGGCGGTGGGGCGTGCCGAAGTGGCAGTACACGAGCTCGGCGACGCACGCGAACACCGAGGCGATCCGGGTCGCCCGGGTGGCGACCGGGCGCGAGAAGGTCCTCATGTTCGAGGGCAAGTACCACGGACACCTGGACGAGGCGCTCGTGGAGCTCGATGCCGACGGGCGGGTGGTCACCGAGGAGCGGGGCGTGCCCGCGGACACGGTGGGCGGGACGGTCCTGGTGCCGTTCAACGACGTCTCCGCCCTGGAGCGGGCGCTCGAGCGGCGCGACATCGCGCTCGTGCTCACCGAGCCCGCGATCACGAACAACATCGGCCTGCTCCTGCCCGACGAGGGGTTCCATGCCGCACTCCGGCGCCTCACCAGCGAGACGGGCACGCTGCTCGCATACGACGAGACGCACACGCACGTCGTGGGCGCCGGCGGGCTCGTGCGCCAGTGGGCTCTGGAGCCCGACCTCGTCGTCACCGGCAAGTCCATCGCGGGCGGGCTGCCGTTCGGCGCGTGGGGCATGACCGACGAGATCGCGGAGATCCTCGTCCAGCGCAAGGGCCCGGACGGGGAGCGCGCCAACCTCGTTGCCACGGGCGGCACGATCTTCGGCAACGCCCTGTCGATGGCGGCGGCCCGCGCGGCGCTGCTCGAGATCCTCACGCCCGAGGCGTACGCGCACACGCAGCGCCTGGGGGCGCGGCTCGCCGGCGGGATGCGTGCGAGCGTCGAGGCGCACGGGCTGCCGTGGCACGTCCCGCACCTGGGGCCCCGTGCGGGCTACACGTTCCAGCCGGCCCCGATCCACACGGGCGCCGAGGGCTTCGCCGCGGCCGACGAGCTGCTGACGCGCCTGATCCGGGTGTGGCTGGCGAACCGCGGCGTGTGGGAGGCGATCGTCGGCGCGGGCCCGGTGTGCGGCGTGCCCTGCTCGGACGCGGACGTGGACGCGTACCTCGAAGGCTGGGACTCGCTTCTGGACGCACTCACGGCGTAAGCATCTAGGGCCCGATCCTCGTCCGGACGCCGCCCGACCTAGAATCACCGGCGATGACCACCCTCCGACGATCCATCGACGATGCGGCGCGCCGCGTCATCGCCCAGCGCACCGAGGCCCTGTTCCGGAGCAGCGGCGCGCTCCGTGACGGCCACTTCGTCCTCAAGAGCGGCCGCCACAGCGAGGCGTACCTCGAGAAGTTCCAGGTCCTCCAGGATCCCGAGGCGACGAGCGAGCTGTGCTCGTTCTGGGTCGGCACGCACGTGCGCAAGGACGGCACCGCGGACGTGGACCTCGTCGCCGGCCCGACCACCGGGGGCGTGATCCTCGCGTTCGAGACGGGCCGCCAGCTGGGCACAAGGGCGATCTTCGCGGAGGAGGTGGCCGGCGACGACGGCCCGCGACGCGAGTTCCGCCGCGGGTTCGAGATCCGCCCCGGCGAGAAGGTCATCCTCGTGGACGACATCCTGACCACCGGTGGCTCGCTGCTGGCGATGATCCCAGCCGTGGAGGCGCTGGGGGGCGAGATCGTGGAGTGCCTCGTGCTCGTGGACCGGAGCGGCGGGCTCCAGACGCTGACGAGCCCGACGACCGGCCGCGTCTACCCGCTGCGGGCGCTCTGGGCGCTCGACCTCCCGACCTACGAGGCCGGCGTCGACTGCCCGCGCTGCGCCGCCGGCGAGCCCGCCGTCAAGCCCGGCAGCAGCGGCACGGGCCTGGCGCCGGCGTGATCCGCGCCGCCCTGCTCGTCGTCGTGGCGATGCTCGCCGTGGCGTGCGGCGGCCCGGCGTCGACCGCCCCGAGTGGGCCGACCCCTGCGCCTGGATCGCTCGTCTCGCCGGTCGAGGGCGTCCCCGTCCACATCGACGCCGAGGGCTTCACCAAGGTCACCGGGTTCACCGTGCGCGAGGACGACGGCACGCTCGCCACCTTCGCGATGGGCACCCTGGAGAACGGCGACCAGTTCCCGCCCAACCACCTGTCGGAGCACCTGGCGGGCGGCACACGGATCCGCGTCTTCTTCCGCGACGAGAACGGCACCCCGACGGCCTACCGGATCGAGGACGTCCTCCCCTAGGTCAGGGAGGTCACGACTTCGCGATCTCGGCGACCGCCGCCTTCAGCTCGTCCTCGCCCACGACGCCCTCGAACGACCCGCGGACGACGCCCGTCGCGTCCACGGTGAACACCCACGGCTCGGTGAGGATCCCCCACGTGTTCACGGCGTCGACCGGCTGGAGCTGGTTGTTCGCGTCGAGGACCGGCTGCAGGCGCCCGTCGGTGAACGTGAGCTGGTAGGGCTCGACGTTGATGAACTTCACATTGTCCGGGGAGTCGGCCGCGACGGCCTTGATCCGGTCGAGCGTCGGGCCGCACTGCGCGCTCTGGCAGAAGGCCGGCGTCGCGAACACGAGCACGAATGGCTCCTTCGCCGCCAGCGCCTCCTTGACCGTCTGCTCGTAGAACGTCGGGTCCGGCTTGGGGTCCGTCGACACGTGGTCAACGCTCCCGGCCGACGCGATGGTCGGGTTGTCCGTCGCCGGGGCCGGGGACCCGATCGCGATCGTCGGCGAGGACTCGGCGACCTGGAACCCCACCCCGATCGCCTCCTGCGGCTTCCCCGGTGCCTCCGTGATGAACACGGCCTTCCAGTCGCCCGGGGCCCCGAGCTCCACGTTCGCCACGTAGTCGCCGCGGCTGCCCTCGATGGCCCACACGAACGTCGCCTCGGTGGCGGGGCCCGGCTGCGTCTCGCCGGGGGCGATGAACGCGACCGACGCCTTGCGGTCCGGCGAGGCCGCCGGCAGGTTGGTCTTCGGGTCCAGGAACGAGAACACGAAGCGGTTCTTCCCGGGGACCTGGCGCGAGCTCACGATCACCGGGATGACCGATGCCTGCTGGCCCGAATCCGAGGCCGCCGGACCGGAGGCGGTGGGCGCCGACGTCGTGGGCGAGGAGGGGCTCGCGGCGCCGCCGCACGCGGCGACGAGGACCGGAACGGACACGACGAGGGGGAGGAGCCGATGACGGATCATGGCGCTGAGGGTAGCGGGGGACGTCCGAGTCCGCCGCGAGGGGCTCCCGCGTAGAATGGACGCCGCCTGCTCCCGAGGTCACCCGGGTGCCGTGCCGCCCCGCCGTCAGCCCCCGCCCGAGGACGATCGCACCACCCGTGACCCGCTTCCAGAAGCTGTCGCTCGCCACCGTCATCGCGACGATCCTGCTCGTGACCGTCGGCGTCGTCGTGCGTGCCACCGACTCCGGCATGGGCTGCCCGGACTGGCCGCTGTGCCACGGCCAGCTCATCCCGCCGCTGGACGACTACAAGGCGTGGCTGGAGTGGATCCACCGCGCGATCGCCGCGGTCATCGGGTTCATGATCCTGGGCGTCGCCTTCCTCGCCTGGAAGGACCACCGCCACCAGCGCTCGATCCTCCTCCCGTCGATCGCCGCGGTGCTGCTCGTCGGGTTCCAGGCCTGGCTCGGCCGGGAGACCGTCAGGCTCAACAACTCCGGCGAGTCCGTCACGGCCCACCTCGCCGCGGCGATGGCGCTCCTGGGCCTGCTCACGTACGTCACCGTCCGCGCCTTCTACCCGGCGAAGATCGAGGGCCGCGGCGCGAGCCAGCGGTTCACGCTCCTCGCCGCGTTCTCGGCCGTGGCCACGTACGCGCTGCTGCTGTTCGGGTCGCACGTGACCGCCCAGAACGCGGCGCTCGTGTTCCCGGACTGGCCGCTGATGAACGGCACGATCCTCCCGATCAACGGCGATCTCGACCCGCAGGTGCGGACGCTGTACGAGGCGCACGTCCTCCACCGGTACGTCGCCGTCGTCGTGGGACTCATCACGTGGGTGACGGCCTTCGCCGCGTGGCGGACCCAGCGGCGCCATCCGACGATCGTGAAGCTCGCCGTCGCCGTGGCCGTGCTGTACCCGTTCCAGGCGCTCATCGGCGGGCTCCAGGTCCTCACCCGGCTCGACGAGTGGACCCAGACGCTCCACCTGGCGCTGGGGGCGGTCATCTGGGGCCTCGCGGCGGCGCTGGCCGTGACCGCGTACTACGAGGCCCGGGTGACGCGCGTCGCCGTGGAGGGGGTCGAGGGCCTGGGCGGTGCCCCCGGCGGCGACGGCACGGAGACGACCCCCACGACCCGCAGCGACACCGTCCGCGCGTACATCGCGCTCACCAAGCCGCGGATCATCGAGCTGCTGCTCATCACCACGATCCCCGCGATGGTCCTCGCGACCCGCGACATCCCGGCGATGAGCACCGCCGAGTGGTTCCGCATCGCGTTCTGGACCCTCCTGTGCGGGTCGCTCGCGGCGGGCTCGGCCAACGCGATCAACCAGTACCTCGACCGCGACATCGACA
>JAICUV010000001.1 GCA_025935655.1 Chloroflexota bacterium
ATCCCTGCCTACAGGTCGGGCAGGGCCTGGTGGTCGGTCTGTGCCGCGGCGAACAGGTCGCCGACCTCGGCCACGCGCTCGACGACGTTGCGGATCGTCCAGCGGTCGGGGGCGAGCGTCGGATCGTCCAGCTCGTCCCAGTGGATCGGGGCGGAGACCGGGGCGCCGCGGCGTGGCCGGACCGCATACGGCGCGACGAGCGTCTTGATCGCCGCGTTCTGCGTGTAGTCGAGCCGCGCCTTGCCGCCGCGGTCCGCCTTCGACCACTGCCAGCTCACGAGGTCCGGCACCGTGGCGCCGATCGCCCGGGACAGCGTCTCGACCCACGCGCTGGTCTCGGCGTACGAGTAGCGGCCCCGCTCGATCGGGATCCACGCCTGGATGCCGCGCGATCCGGTCGTCTTGGGGTAGGCGCGGACGCCGAGGTGCTCGAGGGCGGTGCGATACAGCCGGGCGAGGACCAGCGTCTCGGCCCAGGTGGTCTTCGGTCCGGGGTCGATGTCGATGAGCGCGAAGGTCGGCTCCCAGGGCTCCTCGAGCGTGGACGTCCAGGCGTGGATCTCGAAGGCCGCCTGGTTGCCCAGCCAGCACAGGGTCGCCGCGCGATCCGCCACGAGGTGGTCGTTGGGTGCGCGATCCTCGCGCTCGCGGAAGCCGGTCTCGTGCCAGATCGTGAGCCACCGCGGGGCGGTGGACGGGATGTCCTTCTGCCAGAAGCCCGGCGCGTCGGCGCCGTTCGGGAAGCGCTGGAGGTTGAGCGGCCGGTCCGCGAGGTGGGGCAGCATGGCGGGGGCGATCCGGGCGAAGTAGCCGATGAGGTCGCGCTTGGTCACCGGCGCCTCGTCCACGCCGTCGCGCGGCGGGAACAGGACCTTGTCGAGGTTCGTGAGCTTGAGGTCCTGGCCGCTGACGTGCCAGGTGCCCTCGCCCTTGAGCGCGGCGAGCGCGTCCAGCTCCGCGGGCGTGACGATCCACGAGGGATCGGCGGCGGGCGTCGTGGACGCGGCAGGTGCGGAGGGTGCCTTCCGGGCGCGTTTCGCGGGCATGGCGTCCGATGGTGCCGCCTCGCGCATCGCGGCCGCAACCGGCGCGGCCGCCGGGAACGCGACGGCGGCCTCGCGTTCGGCCGCCGCAGGGTCCATCGCACGCTCGCGGACCACCTCGCGCGGGTCGCGGCCGGGGTCCAGTCCCTTGTACGCGGTCTGGCGCACGTGGCCGTCTCGTGTCCAGCCGCCGATCTCCGCGCGGATCACGAGCTCCGGCCGCACCCAGCGCACGCCGGCGAGGTCGCCGCCCCAGCGGCCGCGATAGTCGGGCGAGGGCGCGGGGTCGAACGGGGGCAGCTCGGTCTCGAGCGCGCCGAGGGCCGCCCGCAGCTCGGTGCGCGTCCGGGCCGTGAACCCGGACCCGACCTTGCCAGCGAACCGGAGCCGCTCGTCCTCGTACACGCCGACCACGACCGCGCCCAGGTCCTTCGCGTTCCCCTCTCCCGGCGTCCAGCCGCCGACGACCAGTTCCTGCTCCGGCCGCGCCTTGATCTTGAGCCACGCGGGCGTCCGCCGGCCGGGGTCGTACCGGGAGCGCCGCTGCTTCGCGACGACGCCCTCCAGCCGCTGTGCCTTCGCCGCCTCGAAGAAGGCCACGCCCTCGGTGTCGATGTGGGTGGCGTAGCGGACGCGGGCGTTCGGCCGCAGGACGAGCTCCAGGAGCTTCTTGCGCTGCTCCAGCGGGACGTCGAGCAGCGAGCGCCCGTCGAGGAACAGCAGGTCGAATGCCTGGTAGACGAGCGGGACGGGCGTCCCCGTGCGACCTGCGCTGATCCGCTCCTGGAGCAGGCTGAAGTCCGGCCGGCCATCGTCGTCGAGGGCGACGACCTCTCCGTCCACGATCGCCTCGCGGGCGTCGATCCACGACGGCGGCGTGAGCAGCCGCGGGAAGTACGTCTCCGCGTTGTTGCCGTTGCGGGTGAACAGGCTGACCTTGCCGTCGCGCAGGACCGCCTCCACGCGGTAGCCGTCCCACTTGACCTCGTACAGCCAGTCCTCGTCGCGGAAGGGCTTCGTGGCCGGGGTCGCCTTCATGGGCTCGATGTAGCGCGGCATCGGCGCCTCGCGGGCACCCGCGAGGTCGATCTCCGCGCTGGCGGCGGGGGCGTCCGAGACCCAGATCGCCGGGGCGTTCGCCTTGACCTCGTCGTTCGTGCGGCCCGACTTCACGCTCTGCGGGAGGTCCTCGGCGTCCCAGCCCTTCGCCGCGTGCTCGTCGCGCTTGTGGAGCAGCAGCCACTGCTCGCCCTCGTCGTCCTCGAACGCGGTCCGGGGCGCCGACCCGGGGCGCCGGCTCGTGCGGACGATCGTGAACCGGCCCTTGATCTTCTCCCCGAAGGCGCGGAACTTGAGCTCGCCCTTGTCGATGGCGGCGGCCGGGTCCGGCGTCTCGTGCTCGGGCTCCCAGGTCCCCCAGTCCCACACGATGACGTCGCCGGCGCCGTACTGCTTGGCCGGGATCACGCCCTCGAAGTCGAAGTACTCGACCGGGTGGTCCTCCACGTGGACGGCCATGCGGCGGACGTCGGGGTCCAGGCTCGGGCCCTTGGGCACCGCCCAGCTGACGAGGACGCCGTCGATCTCGAGCCGGAAGTCGTAGTGGAGCCGGGTGGCGCGGTGGCGCTGGATGACGAACCGGCGGCGCGACCCCAGCGGCGGCGCGCCCTCCCCTGCCCCGACCTCGCCCGGTGCCGGCTCGGGCGTCTTCCCGAAGTCGCGCTTGCGGCGGTATTCCTCCAGCGGCATGCGGGAGAGTATGCCGGGCGCTTCAGCCGGTGCCTCCGCGGCAGGGCCCGGGTGCTGGGGGCGCTCGCACCAATCGTCGGCCCAGCCGGTGCCGGGTTGGCACGCCCCGCGTCCCGGTGCGACTCCCGGGCGGAGTCCACGGCCGGTTGGCGTCGCGATGCCGACCACCAGTCGGAAGTCGGCCGGCGAGGACGCCCCGGGGCACCCTTCTGCGTGCGCGTTCCCGACCCTGAGGCGGAATTCGGACCGCCAGGGCCCGCCGATTCCGACTCGTGGCCGGAACGGGCGGTGGATCGGACCCGGGGCAGGGTCGGAACGGTCAACAGGCTCGAGGTGCGTCGGCGGTCAGCCCGCGCGGAGCGCCTCGATGACCGGGGCGAACGCCCGGACGGACGCGACCGTGTTCGGGCGAAGCTGCACCTGGACGTGATCGCAGCCCAGCGACGTGTACCGGCGCAGTCCCGCCGCGATCGTCTCGGGCGACCCGGCGAACGGCCGCTCCCACGACCCGAACGTGGCCGGATCGCCGTCGTCGACTGACGTCGCACCGGGCTCGACCATCGCCTCCGCGGAGCGCCGGATCGTGCCCGGGTTGCGGCCCGCCGCGGCCAGCGCCGCGTCCAGTGCCCCGAGCATCGGCACCAGCCCCTCCGGGGTACGCATCCCGGCGTTCCACTCGTCCGCGAGCTCGGCCGTCAGGCGCAGCATCCTGGGCGCCGCCGCGCCGACCATGATCGGCAGCCCCCCGGGACGCGGACCCCGCGGCCGCACGAGCGCCCCGCGCGCGGACTCCACGCGGCCCACGTGGTCGGCGCGCCCGGTCCGGAGCATCGAGGCGATGATCCGCAGCCCATCCTCGAAGCGATCGAACCGGCGCTCCCACGGGAAGCCGTAGGCCGCGAACTCGGGCTCGTTCCAGCCCGCACCGAGACCCAGGATCACGCGCCCACCGGAGATCTCGTCGAGCGTCTCGGCCATCTTGGCCAGCAGCGCCGCGTTGCGATACGGGATCGCGGCCACGTACGTCCCCAGGCGGACGCGCGAGGTCGCCACGCCCAACGCGGCGAGCAGCGTCCAGGACTCCCAGGCCCCGCTCCAGCCGGCATCGGGATCGCCGAACCCGACGTGGTCGGAGACCCACACCGCGTCGAACCCGACCCGCTCCGCCTCGACGGCCATGGCCCGGATATCGGTCCAGCGTGGGGTCGCGCCGTCCATCGACCCCTCGACATACGGGAGGTTGAGCCCGATCGAGGGGGTGGCGCGGGTCTGCATGGGCCGAGTATGCCGTCCACGGTCGGCGGCGAGCCACGAGACCCGTGACGCGGGCCCGACCGGCCCGACGCCGCCGGGTCCCTCGGTGGAGGCGGAGCGGGACGGACGACCCCTTGCAACGGCCGCGCGAGCCCCGATCCTTGGCCGCGGGTCAGCCGACCACGTCGAGTGCGTCCTGCCACGAGGATCGCCAGTGTTCACGCCGCTCTCCCCCGATCGCCGCGTCGAGCGGCCCGCCTACGCCTGGCTCGCGGTCGTCCTCGAGCTGTTCACCGCGTGCGGGGCGATCCCCGTCGGCCTGATGCTCCTCACCGATCCCTCGGGTGGCTCCGTCGGCTTCCCCAGGGGCTGGATCGAGGCCACGATCTTCGGCTCCTACCTGGTGCCGGGCATGTACCTGCTGGCGGTGAACGGGATCGGCATGCTCGTCCTGGCCGCGCTCACCGTCCAGCGCCACCGCTGGTCGCCGTGGCTCACGGGCGTCCTCGGGACTGGCCTCGTCATCTGGATCGGCGTCCAGCTCCTCGTCATGCCGGAGGTCTCGTTCCTCCAGGCGATGTTCGGGACGATCGGCCTGGTCCTGATGGGCGTGAGCGTCGCGTGGCTCCGCCGGATCGGCCAGCTCCGGCGCCGGTAGCCGCCGCCACGCGAACCCTCAGCCGCCCGGCGTCCCCTCAGTCGCGGCACGACCCGGCCGCAGCCACTCGAACGCGCGCAGCGCCTGCCGGCGGCTGATCACCAGCACGACCCCCGTGAGCACGAGGTAGACGATCGTCAGCACCCCCCGCGTCTCGGGCAGGAGCATCTGGACGATGAACAGCCCGAACAGGGCGGCCGCGCCGACGAGCGACAGCCGGAGGTCAAGCAGCAGCGCGACGGCGAACAGCGACTGCGCCGCGGTCAGCAGGATCTCGTCCTGCTGCCGGCCGTCGAGCGGCAGCGCGGTCGGGGCACCGACGCCCAGCGAGTAGACGAGCGGCAGCATCGCGACGAGCAGCGTCCACTGGTTGATCTTGGAGCTCACGAGCGTCCCGAGGGCCGCGGTGGCCGCGCCACGCCACGCGAACAGCGCCACGACGACGAACTCGGGCGCCTCCGACGCGAGCGGCGCGAGCCACTGGACCAGCAGGAACTCGTCGATGCCGAGGGCCGTGCCCGTCGCCACGAGCGAGGTGGCGAACGGCTTCGCGACGAGGAGGATCACCACGGCGGACACGATGGCCATCGCCGCGGTGAACGCCCGGCGCGGCCCGGTGCGCATCGACCCGATGAGCTTGGCCGGGCCCACGAGGTGCGGCGGCTCGGCGGGGAGCCGCGCCACGCGCCAGATGTAGAACACGAAGAAGCTCACCAGCACCGCGAAGTCGAGGAGCGAGATCTCGCCGCGGAACGGGATCGTGAACGCGTAGATCGTGACGCCAAGCAGCACGACGATCTCCAGCCCGTGCTGCGAGTCCAGCGCCACCAGCGAGCGCCGGAAGCGGAGCCAGCCGATGGCAATGACCATCGGCCAGGCGATGCCGATGAGCAGCCGGTTGGCGCCCGTCATGTTGGCGACGGCATAGCCCGCGTACGCGGGGTCGGTCGCGGCGAGGTAGGCATACGTCGCGTCCACGACGTACTCCGGCAGGATCGCGATCAGGGCGAGCAGCGCGAGCGCGAGGCCCTGGCTGAAGTCGAGCTGGACGACCTCCGCCGCCCACGACAGGACGAACGCGGCGCCCACGATCGCGATGCCGTAGACGAGCGCCTTGACGGGATCCGCGACGGGGAGCCCGCCGAGGACGATCGCGACGCCGGGGAGCATGAGCGCGAACGCGAAGGCGACGAACAGCCAGCCGCGCGGGTTCGCGGGCGCGTCGTCGTGGAGGTCAGGGGTCAGGGGGACGGCCGTATCGGGCATCGGGATCCTCGGGTGGGCGTCTCGGGGTTCTCGGTGTGCGGCTCGCCACCATCATCGCCGATCCCGTCAAAACGGGCCGCGGCGGCCCGTCACCCATCTGCCTCCTCCCCACGGACACGTGGGCGCTGCTCGTGACGTGGTGCGGCGATGCTCCCGTCAGGAGGCCTTGCGGCGACGCGCCGGACGCGCCTCCTCGGCTCCCTCGTCCGCCTTGGCGGCCGCGGCCTTGCGGGTGGCGGACTTCGCGTCCGCGGCCTTGGACGCAGCGGCCTTCGCGGGACGCGACGCGCGCTCCTTCTTCGCCTCGGCGACCGAGACGGGCTCGGGCGAGCCGGCGGTCTTCTGGTCGGTGGCGGCCTTGACGCTCGCCTCGAGCAGCTTCATGAGGTCCACGATCTTGGTGGACTCGGCCGCCGGCTCCGGCGCGGCGACCTCGACGCCCTCGACCTTCGCGTTGATCACGGACAGGAGCGCCTCGCGGTACTCGTCCTTGTAGCGGGCCGGGTCGAAGGTGTCGGTCATGGCCTCCACGAGCTGCTCGGCCATCTTGCGCTCGGCGGGCTTGAAGTCGAACTCCTCGGCCGGCAGGTCCAGCTCCGTCGTCGACCGGATCTCGTCCGGCCAGTGGAGCGTGGTGAGGAGCATCGTGTCCTCGTACGGGTCGAGCGCGGCGAGCGCCTCCCTGTCCCGGATGACGACCTTGCAGATCGCCGTGAGCTCCTTGTCCTGGAGCACCTGGCGCAGGAGGTAGAACGCCTTGCGCCCGATCTTGTCCGGCTCGATGTAGTACGCCTGCTTGGTGAATTGCGCGTGCTGGCGGGTGGTCTCGTCGCGCGGCGCGAACTGCTCGATCTCCACGCTGCGCACGGTCTTGAGCGGGACCTTCTCGAGGTCCTCGTCCGTGATCACGACGTACTGGTCGGGCGCGTACTCGTAGCCCTTGACCGTGTCGGCGCGCGAGATGACCTTCTCGTCCTCGGGGCACCAGACCTTCATCTGGATCCGCGAGAGGTCCGTCTCGTGGAGCATGTTGAACCGGATCGCGTAGTCGGACTCGGTCGCGGTGTAGAGCTTGATCGGGATGGTGACCAGCCCGAACTGGATGGCCCCTTTCCACATCGAGCGTGCCACGGGTGTGCCTGTCGACCTCGCGTGGGCCGGTGTCCGCGACGGCTCCCGATGCCGTCCCGTCGACCGGGAGCGTGACTCTACCACTCGGCCGCAACCACCCCGCCTGCGCGGGGCGGGGGCCGGCTTGCGGTTTCCTAGCGGATGACGATGACGGCGTCCACGTCGACGCGCGGGTGGCCGTCCGTTCCCAGTACCACGATCGAGATCGTGTGGGTACCGGACGCGGGCCATGTCTTCGCGTAGACGATCCGCCGGAAGCCGCGTTCGGCGGCGTGCAGGTTGACCGTCGCGACGCCGACCCCGTCGATCAGCACCCGCGCCGAGCCGCGGGTCGGGCCGACGCCCGCGACCCACGCGACGCCCCGGCCGGTGAAGGTCCGGGTGATCCTCGCTCCCGACGCCGTCGCCGACGCCGCGGTGTTGCGGGACCACGAGGTGTAGGACGACCGCTTCCAGGTCCCAGTGCGCTGGAGCAGGCTCGACGTGTCCTGGCTCACGAGCGCGCGGAAGTCCAGGGACGTGCGCCACGCGCCGGTGTTCCCCGCGACGTCGCGGGCACGGACCCGGAGGTCGTACGTGTGGCCGGTCCGGATCGTGCGGTCCAGGGTCCGCTGCGCGGCAGAGAGGGCGACGGCGGACGACCACGAGCCGCTGTCGACGCGCCAGCTCGCCTCGTACCGGGCGATGCCGCTGGTGGCGTCGGTCCCCGACCAGCTGCCGCGCCCCGTGAACGACGTGGTGTTGAACGTCGTCCTGGTCCGCGGCGCGAGCGTGGGCACGGCCACGACGGGCCTGTCAGAGTCCACCGCGAGGCGGATGACGGCGGTGCGCTTCCGCGTGCCGTCACCGGCGGTCAGGACGACCTTGTACGTGCCGGACGCGGTCTTCGCGGGAATGGTGATCGAGACGGTGGTCGCGAGCGTGCCGCCGGTGAAGGTGCCCGTCCCGAGCGCCGCGGTGACCGGCGCATCGGCCACGGCCGTGAGCGCGACGTCGCTCGTGAAGTCCTCCGCGCGGACGAGCTGGACCGGGATCGAGACGGTGCGGCCGGCGCCATTCGTCCAGGATGAGACCCTGCCGGCCTCGACGTTGAAGTCGCCGAGGGCCACGAGCCGCGAGGTGTCGAGCAGCCGGTCCGGGTGGCCGTCCGGGTCCGTGGAGGTGCGCCAATCGAGGGTGGCGGCGGCCTGGAGGGCGGCCTTGGCCTGGGCCGGCGTGCTGCCCGGTCGCGAGGACAGCCACAGGGCCGCGGCCCCGGTGACGTGCGGCGCCGCCATCGAGGTGCCGGAGGAGTAGCCATAGCGGTTGCCCGGCAGCGTCGACCGGATGCACTTGCCAGGCGCGATCAGGTCCACGTCCGCGCCGTAGTTGCTGAAGTTGGCGTACGTGTCGTCCTCGTCGTACGAGCCCCAGGAGTAGCAGGCCTTGCCGCCGACGCCGCCGGGCAGCCCGTCCGTGTCGGCGAGCGCGGAGACCGTGATGACCTCGTTGTAGGAGGCCGGGATGAGGCGCGAGGCGTTGAAGCTGTTGTTGCCCGCGGCGGCGACGACCGTGACGCCCGACGCGACCAGCCGGCAGATCGCCTTGTGCATCGCATCCTTGTTCGTGTAGCCGCAGTTCCTGTCGTCCGAGCCCGGCTTCGCGACCGACATGTTCACGGCCTCGATGAGCGGTCGGGTCGGATCCACCGGGTCACGCTGCGCGGCGATCCAGTCCATGCCGCACACGTACCAGGACACGAGCCCCGACCCGTCGGAGCCGAGGATCCGCACGGCCCACAGGCGGACGCCCGGCGCGACGCCGACGACGCCGATGCCGTTGTCCAGCGCGCCGACGGTGCCCGCGACATGCGTCCCGTGGCCGTTGCCGTCGCCCCACGCCGACCGGTTGCTCGAGCTGCAGTTGTAGCCGCCGACCACGTTCAGGTCCGGGTGGCTCCTGTCGATGCCGGTGTCGAAGATCGCGACATCCGCGTCCACGCGCTGGTCCGTGCCGTCGATCCCGGCGGTCGTGTTGCGCGGCGCGTCCGCGCGCCGGACCCCGCTCGGGGTGGACTGGCCCACCGCCCGGACGATCCCGTCCTCGGCGACGTAGGCGACGGCAGGGTCCGCCCTGGTCTCGGCCAGCTGCCGCGGCGACAGCTTCGCGGCGTAGCCCTTCAGCGCGGCCCTGTACGTCCGGTCGGCGGCGATCCCGCGGCCCTTCGCCCGCGCATTCGCGGCCCTCGTGTCCGCGTCGTCCTTGTACACGACGATGAACCGGCCCTTCGGGTCGGCCTTCGCGGACGGCTCGACGGTGCCCTCCCCGGTGACCGGGGGGCTCGCGGCCGCGCGCGCGGGCGTGACCGAGGCGACCGGCGACAGGGCGAGGGCGGCGAGCAGGGCGAGGGCGGCGGGCGCTGCGCGCGACATGGGCACTCCCGGATGGACGTGGTGCCGGTTCCTCCGCCCGACAACCACCCCGACCATCGCCTGAGTGCACCGCTCCGCACCATGGCCCAGTGGTCACGGGTCCGCATAGCCCCACCGGAACCCGGGCCGTGACGGTCAGCCGGGCGTCACCTGCGCCAGCCGGAGCTCGGCCTCCGCCTCCGCGACGCGGGCGAGGATGCCGGCCCGGAGCGTCTCCAGGCCCGTCCAGACCGCCTTGGTCGCCGTGGACACGGACGTGAGCTGCGTCTTGAGCGCGCGGATCGCCTCGAGCTGCTCGCGCACGCCCGCCAGCGCCCGACCGATGGCGGCCGCATCCACGTCCACCTCGCGCTCCTGGAGCGTGGCCAGGGCGAGCAGGCGGGCGAGCCGCACCGCCGCCTCGAGGTACGCGGTGTCGGGCGACTCGGGGTCGATCACGACGTGGACGTCGTCCCCGACGAGGGAGAACGGCGCGACGCCGGTCGGCGCGTGCGCCGGCGTCCACACGGCCACCGCCACGGCCGCGCCGCGGTTCTCGCGTGCCTCGCGGAGCTCCTCGCGCATCGCGCGCTGCGACATGACCCGGTCCTTCGCCTCGAGGACCACCTTGACGTCCGCCCCGCGCGTCAGCGCGGCGTTGAGCGTGAGCACGAAGTCGCCTTTCTTGGACCCCAGCAGGGCGCCCGTCTCGGTCCCGGTGCGGTCCACCAGGTCCCCGCTCCCCCGGGCGAGGTCCCCGAGCATGCCGTGGAGCAGGACCTCGAAGTCGCCGCCCTTGGCGGCCGACCTCGCCCGCTCGTCCGCCCTGGCGCGCGAGGCCGCCTCGATCGCCGCGAGCCGCTCGTGGACGCCCTTGAACCCCTCCGCGATCTCCTGCCGGAACTGGTGGAGCGGCGACCCCAGGCGCGTCGGGTCCAGCAGCTGGGCGACCTTGCTCCGGTCCCCGTCGAAGTACGTGCCCAGCAGCCCGCCGATGCGTCCGATCGCGGAGTCCCGCCGGGTCTCGTCGAACAGCTCGTTGACGAACTGCTGGAGCGCGCCGCGATCCCCGAGGAACTTCTCCAGCGTGCGCGGCAGCCGGCCGTCGCCGTCCGCGAAGTTCGCCCGCAGGACGTCCTCCACCGCGCGGGCCGCGGACTCGTTCACGGCCGTCGTCTGCGCGACGAGCTTCTCGAACTCGCGCCGCACGACGTCCACGTCCATCGCCGTCGAGGCGTCCTGGAGGGCCAGCAGGCCGATCCGCAGGGCGCGCTCCACGACCGCGGGGCGGTCCGCGGGCTCGCGGTCCGCGAGCGACGCGGCGAGGGCGGCGTCCACGAGGACCAGCCGCTCGATCACGATGCGCTCGCCGTCGACGCGGACGGGGCCCGCGGTGCCGATGGCCGTGGGGGTGGGGACCGGCGTGGGGAGGGGGAGGATTCGGGCTTCCATGGCGCGCATGCTGCGCGCGCACCGTGTCACCTAGGCTGTCACGACCTCGCGGGCGCCGGCCACCAGGTCCCGGGCGATCTCCCGGGCCCATCCGCGCACGCGGACCATGTCCACGGGCTCGGCGAGGTCGCTGTCCACGCCTGCGACGCCGCCGCAGCCGAACGCCTCCGCGCCGCGGGCGCCGATCGCGCGAGCGACCTCGATGACGGTGCTCGCGCTGTCCGTGGGCGGCAGGCCGGCACCCCGGTACCGCCCGATGGGGCCGGAGCAGTACAGCCACACGGGCATGCCCGCCAACTCGGCCGCGTGGCGGGTGAGGAACCCACCCCCGTCCGCGTGGCGGCTGCGGACGAACACGCCGCTCCCGAGCACGAGCGCGCGGTACGGCGCGAGGGACTCGACCTCGGCCGCCAGTCGCGTCTCGACCCCGATCCCGGCCGCGCAGAGCACCTTCGCGATCTCCTCCGCGATGCGCGCGGTGGAGCCGGTCTCGCTGGCGAAGGCGACGAGCACGGCTGGGGCCCGCATTCCGATCTCCCGTACGTTGACGGGATGGTCCGTCGGACGGGCGGCGCACAGCAGAGCCGTCGGGCCCCGATCGGCGTGCCGGGTACCGGGTCGAACCCGGGCGGCTCGGCCCGGGCCGACCGGCCGTGCCGGCGTGGGCCCGTTCGGCACCCGTCGCCCCTCCGGGCGCTGTGCGGTCAGAGCATCCGGCCCGGGTTGAACAGGTCGCGCGGGTCGAGCGCGCGCTTGATCGAGCGCATCACCTCGACGGCCTCCGGACCTCGCTGGCGGACCAGCCAGTCGCGGCGCGCCACGCCGATCCCGTGCTCGCCGGTCACGGTCCCTCCGAGCCGGAGCGCCGCCTCGTAGAGCTCGCCCCGGGCGGCATCGAGTCGGACGACCGCGGGATCCCCCTCGTCGCGGTCGAGGACGAAGGTCGGGTGCAGGTTGCCGTCGCCCGCGTGGCCGAAGGTCCCCACCGCGATCCGGTTGCGCACCGCGATCGCCTCGATCTCGGCGAGCATCTCCGGGATCCGGCTCCGCGGCACGCCGACGTCCTCCATGCGAGCGACGCCGAGGTGCTCGAGGGCGCGATAGGCCAGCCGGCGACCCTGGCGCAGCCAGTCGGCCTCCTGGGGATCCTGCGCCCGGATGACCGAGGTCGCGCCGGATTCTTCGCACACGGGCACGGCCGCGTCCATCTCGGCGACCGCCGCGGTCCCGGGCAGGTCCGATTCCACGAGCAGCATCGCCGCGGCCTCACGGTCGAGGCCCAGCCGGTGGACCTCGTCCACGGCCCGGATCGTGTAGCGGTCCATCAGCTCCAGCGTCACCGGGCCGAGCCCGGCGGCCGTGAGGCCGGCGACCGCCCGACCCGCCGCGTCGAGCGACGGGAAGAAGGCGATCAGCGTCGAGCGCGGCGGGGGCGCCGGCCGGAGCCGGAGGGTCGCCTCGGTCACGATCCCCAGCGTTCCCTGTGAGCCGACGAGCAGCGGGATGAGCCCGTATCCCGCGACGTCCTTGACGTTCTTGCCGCCGAGCCGCAGCAGCGTCCCGTCCGCCATCACGACCTCGAGCCCGAGGACCGCATCGCGCGTCACGCCGTACTTCACGCAGCACAGGCCGCCGGCGTTGGTGCCCAGGTTGCCGCCGATCGTGCACTGCTCGTAGCTGGCGGGGTCCGGCGCGTAGAACAGCCCGCGCTCCCCCACCGCCGCCTTGAGCCGCGCGTTGATGATCCCGGGCTGCGTGGTCACGGTCAGGTTCTCGCCGTCGATCTCGAGGATCCGGTCCATGCGCGTGAACGCGATCGTGAGCGCTCCCTCGATGCCGGCGGCCGCCCCGGACAACCCGGTGCCCGCGCCGCGCGGGACGATCGGGACGTCGAACTCGCCGCACAGCCGGACGAGCGCCACGACCTGCGCCGTCTCCACGGGCAGCGCCACGGCGAGCGGCAGGCCGGCCGGAAGGTACGCGGTCTCGTCGCGCCGGTAAGCCTCCCGGTCGCCCTCGTCCACGAGGAGGCGCAGCCCCGGCAGCCGCGATTCGATGGCACGCAGCAGCCCGGGGCCGTCGCCACGGACCGGGGCACCGCTCATCGTCGCCTCCGCCATGGCGGGCAGTATGCCGCCCGGGCCGGAGTAGGATCACCCCCTGTCCGGGGTCCGCCACGGCGCCGCCGTGGCTGTCGCACTGCTCCTCGTCCTCGTCGCGGGCACCGTCGCGTCCGCATCGACCGAGGCGATGACGCTGCGCGTCGAGCTGCCCATGGCGGCGACCCTGCCGCCGCCCGAGCCCGGCGTCGCGCCCGCCGCGAGCGCGATCGTGCCGGGCAGCGTGCACCG
The DNA here is from genome assembly GCA_025935655.1 of Chloroflexota bacterium. GTDB lineage: Bacteria > Chloroflexota > Limnocylindria > Limnocylindrales > CSP1-4 > CAIXZV01. Next base: position 13,295 of record JAICUV010000001.1, read on the forward strand.
CACGAGCATGAAGGTGAGCGCGACCTACGACGTCCGCGTCCGACTGGGCATCGCCGCCCGCACGGTCAGCGGCCGTGCCCAGCTCACGGTGGAGAACCGCTCCGGCGGCGGCATCGACCGGCTGGAGCTCAACACGGTGATGGCGCGCCTCGGCGGGCTGCACCTCGGCCAGACGACCGTCGACGGCGTCGCGGTCCGGCCCGTGATCGACGACCAGACGATCGTGGTGCCCCTCGGCGGCGTGCTCCCCGACGGCGCCTCGGCCGTCGTCGTCGTCCGGTTCCGCGCGACGCTGCGGACCTCGATCACGGGATCGAGCTGGCTGTTCACCCGGGCGAACGGGATCTCGAACCTGTACCGCTGGATCCCCTGGGTCTCGCGGCGGACGCCGTTCGACCGCCCCAACCACGGCGACCCGTTCGTGACGCCGGTCAGCCCCAAGGTCACGGTGACCTACGTGACCGACGTGCCGGTCGTGATCGCGAGCACCGGCCAGCGCACGGCGATCTCGGCCGACCGGCTGACCCAGGAGTTCACCGCCACCGACGTGCGCGACATCACGACCGCGATCAGCACCTACCGGACGACAAGTGCCACCGTCGGCGACACGGTCGTGCGCGTCTTCTACCGCCCGGGCGCCCCGGCGTCGGCGCTGCTGACCGCGGCGAAGAGCGCGCTGTCGAAGCTCGAGGCGAGGCTCGGGGCGTACCCGTACCCGACCCTCAAGATCATCCAGTCCGCCGGCGGTTACGGGATGGAGGGGCCGGGCGTCGCCTGGATCCCGACCGGCGTCGGGTCCTCGAACCTGACCTACCTCGTCACCCACGAGGTCGCCCACCAGTGGTTCTACGGGATCGTGGGCAACGACCAGGCCCGGGAGCCGTTCGCGGACGAGGCGATGACGGACTTCGTCGCCCGCTACGTGCTCGGGATGCGGCGCGCGTCGCGCTGCGCCACGGCGGCCCTCGACCGCTCGATCTACCGCTACGGCTCGACGTGCTACTACGAGCAGGTGTACATCCAGGGCGGCAACCTCATCGACGACGCGCGGAAGAAGATGGGGTCGGCAACCTTCTGGGGCGCCGTCCGCGGCTACCTCGCCGACCACCGATGGGGGCTGTCGCACACGAAGACGCTGCTGGCCGCGCTCGACGACGCGACGTCGCTCAACCTCCGCTCGTGGTGGGGATCGCGGTTCCCCACGCTGTACTGAGGACGCCGCGACGCGATGGGTGGCACCGACGGCGCGACGCCGATCATCCGGGTGCGGCTTGCGACGCCCGAGGACGGGGCTGCGTGCGCGGCGGTCTACGCGCCGTACGTCACCGAGACGGCGATCTCGTTCGAGCTCGTGCCCCCGACCGCCGGGGAGATGGCCGGCCGGATCGCGAAGGTCACGGCGCACTGGCCATGGCTCGTCGTCGAGGTGGACGGCGTCGTGCGCGGCTACGCGTATGCGACCCGCCACCGGGAGCGGCCCGCGTACGACTGGACGACCGAGTCAACGGTCTACGTCCACCGCGACTTCCACGGCCGCGGGCTCGGGCGGACGGCGATGCGCTCGCTGGTCGCCGTGCTGCGGCTCCAGGGGTTCCACCTCGTGGTCGCCGGGATCACCGCCCCCAACCCGGGGTCGTTCGCGCTCCACCGCTCGCTCGGGTTCACGCGGATCGGCGAGTTCGAGGCGATCGGCTGGAAGTCGGACGGGTGGCACGGCGTCGAGTTCTGGGGGCTGGAGCTCTCCCCGCGGGACCTGGTCCCCGACCCGGTGACGCCGATCGGCGAGCTCGCGGGGACGCCCGAGCTGGCGGACGCGCTCGAGGGCCGCGGGGCGTCCTGACGTGGGTCCCGTCGCGGTGCGCGGCGGCCCCGATCAGGCCGGAACGCAGCCGTCGGGGTCGGCCTCGTCGGCGAACAGCGGACGGAAGCCGACGGCCCAGCGCGCGCCGCCCTGCTCGACGACCCTGTCGGCCGGCAGGGCACGCGCGAACTCCGCTGCCGCGGCGGCGTGATCGCCCTCGAGGACGGCGCAGCGCTCGAACCCGGCCACGGACACGGGCCCGCCGGCGGCGGCGAGGTCCAACGCACCCGTCCAGGGCACCGCGGGGAGCAGCCCGTCCCCGGCGTTCGCGATGTAGAGCGCGAGGCGCGGCGCGTCCACGGGCTCCCCGCCGGCGGCGAGCACGGCAAGCTCGGCGAGGAGGTCTGCCGCAGCCAGTCGGGCGGGAACGTCACCCGCGGGGACCGGAACACCGGGCCCGGCGACGTCGCCCGAGACGCCGAGACCGTAGACCTGGAGGGTCGTCGCACGCCCGCCGCCGTCGACCGTGATGAACGACGAGTCGGCGTCGAACAGGCCCGGGATGTCGAGCTTGCCGTCGCGCGCGACGCCCGACGCCCGGATGGTGGCCCACGCCGACGCGAGCGCCGCCGGATCGAGGTGGGTCTCGCGGATCGCGGGCATCCTCGAGACACCGGGGGTCACGCCCAGGAGCGTGCCGTCGGCCGTCAGCGAGAACCGACGCGGCGTCGACGCGTCCTGCCAGCCCGCGAGGCCGCCGTACTCCTCCACGCGGAGGAGGACGTGGTCGCCGGGGAGATCCGCCGGCAGGGCCAGGGGCGTGGGCGACGCGGACGGCCCACAGCCGGCGAGCGCGATCGCCGCGATGGCGCCGACCGCGAGGGCGACGACGACGCGAGGCACCGGCGTGCTCACGCGCCGCCCGCCATGCGCGCGTCGGCGGCGAGCGCCTGGGGGAACCAGCGGAAGGACGGCGGCAGCCTCGGGATCCAGAACCGCCACGCCGTCACCAGCCAGGCGTCGATGGCCCGCTCCCTCGGACCCCAGGCGAGCCCGTACTCGGCGCGCGTGGCGGCGGGCAGCAGCCCGATCGCAGGAACCATGAGCGCGTCGACCGCGGCCTGCGGGACGAGGCCCAGGGCCCGCCTGGCGAGCGGCGCCGCACCGCCGAGCAGCGCCGCCACCTCGGACCGGACGACGCCGGCGAGCGGCGGACGCAGGATCGTGGCCGCGATCTCGCGGGCCGCGTCGGTCGGGTGGACCGGCCCCCGGGGCGAGAGCATCGCGTCGACGTAGGCGTCGAAGGCCTCGATGTCCCGGGGCAGGACGTGGTCCGCGACGCCGAACAGCCGCCCGACGGGGCGCGTCTCGGCGTAGAAGCGGGCCCGGACGTCGGGGGCGAGGGGCGCCTGCCATCGGTCGGTGACGAGGAGGATGGCGTGGATCAGCGTGGCGTGGACCCACAGGGCGAGCTCCGGGTCGCGGGCGCGGTACGTGGCGCCCAGCCGGGCCGCGGCCGCGGCGTCGCGGACGGGGCCGGTCACGCCGCCGTGGAGGCCGTTCAGCCGGGCGATCTCGGCGCGAGCGGCCGGCGTCGTCCCGTACACGATCTGCAGGTACGAGCGCAGCGTGCCCGCGAGCCGCCCCCAAGGATCGGTGCGGAACGAGGAATGCTGGATCACGCCCTCCGCGACGAGCGGGTGCGCGACCTGGAGCAGCAGCGCGAACGGGCCGGCGCCCAGGAGCAGGGCCGCCTCGCGATTGAGGCGCCAGCCCTCGGAGCCGGGGCCGTACAGGCCCGCGAGGTCGCCGGCCGCGGTCGTCAGCGGTCGCTTGGCCGCCGGCCGACGAGCCACCACGCGGCCGGGAAGACGGCGGCGGCGGCGAGGAGCTTGACGATGTCGACGGCGAGGAACGGCAGCAGGCCGGTCTGGATCGCCGTGGCCAGGGACATGCCCGTGGTCACGGCGAGCCACGGCACGCCGATGGCGTAGATGACCGCGGTGCCGAGGGACGTCGCGCCGATCGCGCCGCCGATGCGGCGGTCCCAGCCGAGCTCGGCGAGGCGGCCCACGACGGCGGCGGCGACGACGAACCCGACGAGGTACCCGCCACTCGCGGCCCAGATCACCTGGATCCCGCCCTTGCCCTCCGCGAAGAACGGCAGCCCCACGATGCCCAGCAGGAGGTACAGGAGCGCGGCCATGCCGCCCCGGCGCAGCCCGAGGGCGCCGCCGACGACGAGCACGCCGAAGTTCTGGAGGGTGTACGGGATCGGGTTGCCGGGGATCGCGAACGAGACCTTCGCGGTCAGGAAGATGAACACCGCGCCCGCGACGACGAGCAGCACGCTGCGCAGGCGTGGGCTCGTCCGCTCGCCTACCCGGATCGGGATCAGGAAGTCACCGATGGTGAGGCCCTTCTCGGTCGCCGGGACTCGGGTGAGTGACGGGATCGCGTAGGACATCGGTCTCCCTCTGGCACCGGCACCACGGCCGGCGTCCCCGGCAGTCTACCAACCAGGCGACGGTGCGGGCCAGCGCCGGAGGGTGGCGGTATCGTGGCGCGATGGCCCCCACCGTCGCCTGGCGCGGCCCCATCGACAACGACCAGCTGAGCCGCCTGCATGCCGAGGGCTTCGGCACGCGGGTCTTCGACTGGGACTGGGCGACCCAGCTCGAGCGCCACAGCCTGGGCTGGGTCACGGCGCACGAGGGCGAGCGGCTGGTGGGGTTCGTGAACGTGGCCTGGGACGGCGGCGTCCACGCGTTCCTGCTGGACACGCTCGTCGCCGCGGACCGGCGGCGGGGAGGCCTCGGCCGGCGGCTGGTGGAACGGGCAGCCGAGGGTGCCCGCGCCGCCGCGTGCGAGTGGCTCCACGTGGACTGGGACGACGACCACCTGACCGCGTTCTACCTCGACGCGTGCGGGTTCGTGCCCACCAAGGCGGGGCTGATCCCGCTGTAGGGTCTGGCGGCGCGCGCGCTTCGTTCCGGCCTTCCTGCGCGCTCGCCCACGCGGGACCGTGATGCGCGCTACCCGCCCGGCGACTCTACGATTCCGCGCCGGGACGAACGAGTCGCCGGGCGGCGCGACCGTTCCGCGAGACGGGCTGCGGACGGAACGCACGAGTCGATCGAAGGGTCATCCGTTCCGCGACGGAACCGTAGGGTCGCTGCGCGACTAAGGCGTGGGGGTCGCCGCGCGACTCGGGCGTGAAGGTCGCTGCGGGAGGCGGGCGTGGCGTCGGCTCGACTCGGGTGAAGCGTCGCGCCGACTACTCCCCGCGGACCGCGGACACGATCGAACGCTGCCCGGCAAGCCGCGCCGGCTGCGCGGCGGCGACCATCGCCAGGACGACGCCCAGGATGAGCGAGAACGCGATCGTGTCCCACGGCAGCTGGACCCCGAGGTCCACCCGACCGCCCGCCGTCCCCACGAGCAGCACGCCGATCCCCACGCCGGCCGCCACGCCCACGAGCGCGCCGATCGCGCCCAGGATCCCCGCCTCCACCAGCACGGAGCGCCACACCTGGCGCCGGCTCATCCCCGCGGCGCGGAGCATGCCCAGCTCGCGGACGCGTTCCCAGGTATCCATCGAGAGGGTGTTGACGATGCCCAGCGCGGCGACGGCCACGGCCGCCAGGGCGAGCAGGTCGAGCAGGCCGAAGACGCGGTCGAGCGCATCGGCGACCGCTCCCTCGACACGGGCGATCGGCGCCACCGTCAGCGCGAGCTGCCCCGCGAGCGCCGCGACGGCGGCACCGGCAATTGGGCGTTTGGCCGGGTCGTAGCGGACGGCGATGGCGTCCGCGCCGCCGACCCCGAACCGGTCGAGCGCGTCGCGCCAGCCGACGAGCACGCTCTCGCCGGACCGGCCGGGGAACGATCGCTCCACGATGCCCGCGACGTGGAGGTCCACGAGCCCGGCCGCCGTCGCCACGGCGATCGTGTCCCCCAGGCCCACGCCCAGGCGCTCCGCCCGTGACCGCGGCAGGATGACCGCCCCGCCCGCGTCGATGGCCGCGAGGGCCGCCGCGCGGTCACCGGCCGAGAACACGAGCCGGCCGTCCGCCGCGAGATCGGCACCGCGGACCGCCGTCGCGTCGAGCCGGGTCCCCTGGAAGGCGAGGTCGAAGCTGGCGATGGGCGTCGCCCGCACGACCCCGTCGATCGCGGCGACCTCCTGGTCCACGCCGCCCTCGCCGACCGGCGCCGGGGCGATCGCCGTGAGGATCTCGTCGCCCGGGACCACCTCGTCCAGCCATGCCGTCGCGGTGACCCGCGCGTTCGCGGCGACCGAGCCGAGGGCCACGAGCATCGCGAGGCCGACGACCAGCGATCCCACGGTGACCGTCGTCCGCCCGCGGTCGCGGGCGATCGCGGCCCGCGCAAGCCGTTCCTCGAGCCGCAGCACGGCACCGAACGGGAGCCCGATGATCCGCCCCAGCGGACCGAGCAGCACCGGCGTCACGAGGACGGCGAACAGCAGGATCGCGTACACGGCGGCGGTCCGGAGGACCCCGCCCGCGGTCCCGCCGACGGGGAGGAGCACGACCGCAAGCAGCTCCACGGCCGCGATCACGGCGATGAGCCACGACGTGTGCGATCGGACCGAGGCGCCCGGGTCCCCCCGCACACGGAGGGCGGCGACGGGGCTGACGCCGGCGGCGCGGCGCGCCGGCTCGATCGCGGCGACCAGCGTCACGAGGAGCCCCGCGGCAAACCCCGTGACGAGCACGGCGGGCGTCAGGGCCGGGCCCTCGATGGAGACGGAGCCGGCGGCATGGAGCCAGCCCGCCGCGAGGACGGCGAGCACGGCGCCGAGGATCACCCCGCCGAGCGATCCCGCCGCACCGAGCACCAGCGCCTGGACGAGCACCACGCGGACGACCTGCGAACGATCCGCGCCCGCGGCCCGGAGCAGCCCCAGCTCGCGGATCCGCTCGACGACCGTCATGGCGAGCGTGTTCAGGATCAGGAATGCCGCGGCGAACAGCGTGATCGCCGCGAGGAGCGCCATCGTGGACCGGATGTCCGTGGTCGAGGCCCGGAGCGAGGCGGCCACGTCGCGCGGGGAGGAAAGGACGTAGGGCTCCGTGGTCAGCGCCTTCGTGAGCCCGGCCGTCACCTCGTCGACGGACGCACCCGCGGCGAGCACGAGGTCGATGCGGCTCAGGCCGCCCAGCGTCTCGAGGGTGGGGGCGGGCGCGTCGTCGCCCGTCGCGAGGGTCGCGGCCGTGAGCAGCGGGAGGACGACGGTCCGGCCGGACGAGCCGAGCTCGGGGCCGTCACCCGCGAGGATGCCCACGACGCGGACCCGCAGCGGCGCGCCGGCGCCGAAGATCGAGAGCTCCTCACCGAGAGCCAGCGCCTCTGCCGCGGCCAGGCGTTGCGTGATGAGGGCGGCCGGCTCGTCGAGACCGGTGAGCGGCGCCCCGCTCGAGAGCGCGAGGTCGCGGACGCGCGGCTCGCTCGCCGGGTCGACGCCGAGCACCGTGACCGGCTCCCCGGTGGCGCTGACCCGACCGGGCTCCGCACCCAGGTAGGTGCGGCGCTCGATCGCCGGCGCGGCGAGGGCGACGCCCGGGACGGCGCTCACCGCGTCGAGCGACGACGCGGTCAGCCCCGTCTCGGCGAACGCGGCCACCCGCAGGTCGGCTCGGCCGACGAGCGAGGCGACCGTCCGGTCGATCGACGCGTCGAGGCCGGCGTTCACGGCGAGGGCCGCGACGAGCACCGCCACGCCGAGCGCGATGCCGAACGCCGTCAGCAGGCTCCGTGCCGGGCGCGCGACGACGCTGCGCCACGCGTACGGGACCAGGCCGCGCACGGTCGCGGGCGCCTAGAGCCCGAGCTGGGCGAGGCGCGCGATGAGCGGGCCGGCGGCGTGGTCCTCGCGGCGGCCGAGGACGATCTCGTCGCGGATCCGCCCGTCGCCGACGACGAACACCCGGTCGGCGTACGCGGCCGCCTTCGCGTCGTGCGTCACGAGGACGATGGTCTGGCCCCGGTCCACGCAGGTGCGCCACAGCGCCTCGAGGATGTCGATGCCCGTCGTGAAGTCGAGGTTCCCGGTGGGCTCGTCCGCGAACAGGAGCGCGGGCCGGGTGACGATGGCGCGCGCGACCGCGACGCGCTGCTGCTCCCCGGCCGAGAGCTGGTCGGGGCGGTGACGCTCCTTGCCGGTGAGGTCCACCAGCTCGATGGCGTCCCGGACCCGCCCGGCGAGCTCGCCATGTCGCGGGTCGAGGCCCGCGATCGTGAACGGGAGCCCCACGTTCTCCACGACGTTGAGCAGCGGCACGAGGTTGAACGACTGGAACACGAACCCCGTGCGCTCGCGGCGGAGTCGGGTCGCCTGGTCGTCGGACAGTCGGCTGATCGCCTCACCCTCCAGGAACACGTCCCCGGCCGTGGGCCGGTCGAGCCCGCCGAGGAGCTGGAGGAGCGTGCTCTTGCCGGAGCCGGACGGGCCCATGAGCGCGACGAACTCGCCGGGGAGCACGGCCAGGCTCACGCCGCGGACGGCATCGACGATCTCGCCCGGCATCCGGTACTGCTTCGTGAGCGCGCGCGCCTCGAGAATCGGCGCGTCGGCGGGGGCGGACGGGGCTGCTGGCGCGGGCGCGGTCGACGAGTCGGGGGCGATGGGCGAGTCGATGGTCATGGGGCTCGATGGCTCCGTGCGGCGGGCGCCGTCCCGGGCGGACGGGCACGGTCCGTACCCTAGCGGTGCGGTCTGGTGCGGTCAGGGACCCGATGGTCCTACCCGCCGAAGGCACCGCCCCCGAAGAACTGCGCCGTGATCGACTGGAGGATCGAGTCCACCAGCCCGAGCTCGGCCGGCGGGTCCGTGACCCGCAGCTGGCCGGGTGGCACGTCGGGCGCGCGGGGCGTCGGGCGCGGGGTGGGCGACGGGCTCGGCGTGGCCGCGAGGATCGGCGGCAGCGTCGGGATCGCCGTCGGCGACGGGCTCGGCGTGGCGGTCGGCGCCGCCGACGGCCTCGTCGTGGGCCTCGGGGTCGCGGCGGCCGGCTTCGGCTTCGCGGTCGGGCGGGGCGTCGCCCTGGGCCTGGCGGTCGGCTTCGGGGTGGGCCTGGGCGTGGGCTTCGGTGCGGAGCTGCTGCAGCGGTCCGCGAAGATCACCGTCCACATGAACGTGTCGCCGGATGCCTTGTACGCACCCACGCCGACCACGTCCCAGGCCGAGCCCATGATGTTCCTGCGGTGGCCGCTCGAGTTCATGAACTGCTCGAAGACCCACTTGGTGGCGTCTTCCTCGCTCGCGCCGGGCCACTTCACGGTGCCGATGTTCTCGCCCGCGAGCTTGAAGCAGTAGCCGTACTTGTGCTCCATGTACCAGAACACGTTGCGGGTCGTGCCCTTGATCGTGTGGCTGAAGTAGTCGCGATCGATCATGTCCTTGCTCCGCCAGCGCGCGATCTTGCGGAGCGCCAGGTCCTGCTTGAGGGCCTTCCTTCCGCCGGACGCCCGCGCCTGGTTCTGGAGCGAGATGAGGAGCGTCTCGGACCCGGAGCTGAACGTGTTCGCGTCCCACCCGAGGGCGCCGCGCGGGATCGCCAGCACGCCCAGCGACGTGACCAGGAGCGAGAGCACCACGAGCAGGGTGAGGCGGCGCGGATCGGCGACGGGGGCCAGGAGCCGCAGGGCAACGGTGCGGGTCATGGGGCGGTTCGGGTCTCGTGCAGGGCGCCGGCGGGCACCGGCTTCGGGGCCGATCCTGCCCGTGGTCCCCGGTCCCATCCCCGGCGCAATGGTCCCGACCGGACCCGCCCGCGGTACCAGTCAGCGCACCGGAGGCATCCCGACCGCACCCGACCGCACCAGGCTGGGCAGCCGGCTGCCGCGGACCACGGGCATGCACTGGCGGCCACGGCGACACCGCCGCCGCATCCGGTACACTCCGCTGGCCCTGCGCGGCGCGCGTGCGCCCCGGGCGGCCGCGGTGACCTTAGCTCAATAGGCAGAGCACTGGATTGTGGCTCCAGAGGTTATGGGTTCGAGCCCCATAGGTCACCCCAACTCCCCGATCGCCTGACCCGTTCGCGCCCGGAACGTCGCGCCCGCCACGCCCGCACGTGGAGCACGGCGCCAAGGGCGACGAGCGGGATGGACCACTGCGGGATCGTCCGTGCGAGGGCATCGGGCAGGAAGATGTCGGAGACGCGGCCGTCGTCGGCGCCGTAGCGCTCCGCCATCGGGGTCAGCGGACACGTGCCGCGGTTGGCCACGAACACCGCCGACTCGGCCGCGACCAGGCTCGCGGCCAGGGCCACGGATCGATCGCGTCGTCGGGCGAGGCCCGTCAGGACGAGCCACAGGATCGCCCACAGCTCCGCCACGAACACGCTCGAATGGACGACCCGCACGACGAACAGCGCGACCCTGCGGGGCGGGGGTGAGGATGCAGCCACACACGGAGTCTGCGGCAGTCCGCGCCCGCTGAGGATGGCGGTTCGGCACGAAGGGCGCGGGCCGGTCGGGCGCCTCAGCGCCGGCAGCCGCTGGCGCTCAGCGGGAGGAGCCGAGCCGCACCAGCGGAGCGGCCGGCCGTCCGCTCACGATGACCGGCGCAAGCGCCCCGGGTCGCCGCGCATCGTGCGTCGTGCCGCTCGCCGTCTCGGGGCGGACCTGCTCGACGACACGATCGACCGCCGATCGACGAGTCCGCCGCCAGAGGTCCAGGCGCATGGTTCCCATGGCGCGACGATGCCCGGACCCGCATCCGTCCCGCGACACAGCCCGTGCGCGGCCGCATCACAACGGCATCTCGAGCCAGACCCGCAGACGACCCGCGACAACATGACCTTCGGTCACCCGTCGTGCATGACCAATTTCCCCTTGCCCGATGGTCAAGCCATGGTTGACCATTCGAGGCGGGTTCGGAAGACTGCTCGAGGGCCACTGGCACTCCTGGCCGCGGGCAGCCGGTCGAACGGGCGCGTGACGGCGTCCCGACCATCCTGCGCACGCTCCGCCGACGATCCCCTCCGGCGGCGGGGCGTGCGCGCCGCCCCTCGTCAGTGGGCCGCGGCCGCCCCCTCGTGCGACGTGCCGGACGGGCGACCCCCCACCCGACCCTCGAACAGCGCCGTCAGCGCGTCCACCGTGAGCTCCCGCGTGTCGGTCACGGTCCAGTCCGCGCTCCCGAGGTCCGCCCCCACGCCGACCGCGACCATCCGCGCGGCGCGGATCGCCTCGATTCCCGCCCGTGCGTCCTCGATCCCGACGCAGTCCTCGAACCGGACGCCGAGCTGCTCTGCCGCCGAGAGGAAGATCTCCGGATCCGGCTTGCCCTTGACGAGCGCCGCGGGATCGACGATCACGTCCACGAGCTCCCGGATCCCCAGCCGCTCCACCACGTCCCACACGTTGTGGCTCATCGACGCGATCGCCGTCGGGATCCCGCGGGCCCGCAGGTCCGCCAGGAGCTCGCCGATCCCGGGCAGCAGGTCCGCGGGCGTGACCTGCTCGATGAGCTCCCGGAAGTAGGCGTTCTTGCGGTCCGCGAGCCGCACCTTGTCGGCGAGGCTCGCGGTCTGGCCGGCGTTGTCCAGGATGATCTGGAGGCTCTCCATGCGGCTCACACCCTTGAGCCGCTCGTTGAGCTCCCGGTCGAACGGCAGCGACACCTCGTCCGCCAGCCGCTGCCAGGCGCGGAAGTGGTGCTCCGCGGTGTCCGTGATGACGCCGTCGAGGTCGAACACCACGGCCTCCAGCCGCGGGCTCATCTCGAGCACCGCCGGCGTCCCCGGCGTCACCACCACCGCGCGCCCGAAGTGCCAGAGCTGGAGCGGTCCGCCGGCCTCGAGGACGTAGGTGGTCGTGTGCCGGGTCAGCGTGACGTGGAGCAGCGCGTCGCCCAGCCGCAGGCGGAAGGCGAGCCGCGTCCACGCCTCCGGCAGGCGTGGCGCGAACGACAGCCGCCCGTCGTCGTCGCGCAACCCGCCGAACCCCGACACGAGCGACACCCACGTGCCCGCCATCGCCGCGATGTGGACGCCGTGCGACACGTTGCCGTTGACGTCGTCGAGGTCCATCCGCGCCGTCTCGAGGAAGTAGCGGTACGCCGGCCCGTCGTACCCGAGCTCGGCGGCGGCGACGCTCTGGATGCATGGCGACAACGACGAGTCGCCGGTCGTGATCGGGTCGTAGTAGTCGAAGTTGCGCTTCTTCTCGGCGGCCGAGAACTGGCTCGCCAGGAGCACCTGGGCGAGGACGATGTCCGACTGCTTGAGCACCTGGTGGCGGTAGATCACGAGCGGGTGGTAGTGGAGCAGCAACGGGTAGTGGTCGGGCGGCGTCCCGGCGAAGTCCCAGGGCGCCCGATCGAGGAACGAGTCGTCCTGGGCGTGGATGCCAAGCACCGGGTCACGCGCGATGCGCATCGCGTCCGCGGCCCGCTGCCACTCCCCCACCTCGGTGACGTCGAGGCCGATGGCGGCGGTGAGCGCCGCCCATGCGTCGGGCGCCTCGATCGGCAGCTCGGTCGCGAGCTGCACGGCATAGCGCAGGTTCGCCTGCGCCATGAGGTTCGTGTAGCCGTTGTTGTTGACGAGCGCCGTGTACTCGTCCGGTCCCGTGACCTCGTTGATGCAGAACGCGCCGCCCTGCGCCGGGATGTAGTCGCCCAGGTCCGCCCACAGGCGGGCCGTCTCGAACACCACCTCCGCGCCGCCATCGAGCAGCAGCGAGCGGTCACCGGTCGCGGTGACGTAGCGCCGGATGGCGTAGGCGATGTCGGCGTCGATGTGGTACTGGGCCGTGCTGGCCGGGTAGTACGCGGACGCCTCCTCGCCGCCGATCGTCCGCCACGGGTACAGCGCCCCGCGCTGGCTGAGCTCGGCGGCGCGCGCACGCGCCTTGTCCAGCATCGAGCAGCGGTAGCGCAGCAGGGACCGGGCGATGTCCGGCTGGGTGTAGGCGAAGAACGGCAGCGCGAAGATCTCCGTGTCCCAGAAGTAGTGGCCCTCGTAGCCCTCGCCCGTGAGGCCCTTGGCGGCGAGGCTGGTCCGGCCGTCGCGCCCGGCCGACTGGAACAGGCTGAACAGGTTGAACCGGACGCCCTGCTGGAGCGCCCCGTCGCCGTCGAGCTCGACGTCGGACACCGCCCAGAATTGGTCGAGGACCGCGCGCTGGTCCTCCACCAGGGCCTCGAACCCGGCTCCCTGGACGGCGGCGATCGCGTCGCGGGCCCGGGCGACGAGCGAGTCCTCCGGGTGGTCGAGCGAGGTGCAGTACGCGAGCAGCTTGGTCATGCCGATCGAGCCGCCGACCGGGAGGACCGCGTCGATCGTGAGCGCCACCCCCTCCTCGTCGGCCACCGACGAGGTCCGGAGCGTGCGCCGCACGGCGTCGTCGGCGTGCAGGACGTGCTCGGCGGCCGCCGCGAGCGCGAGCCGCGTGTTGCCCGTGCGCTGGACGACCGCGCCCCACGTCCCGGACGCCTCGCGGTGGATCGTGTGCAGCGCGCCGTCGGGGAGATGGGCGCCGACGCGCGGGTCGTCGGACGCCTCCTGGTTGCGGACCCGGGACTGGATGCGGGAGACGATCCGCAGGGGGGCGCCGCCGTCGAGCAGGGTCACCCGGAAGTCGATCGCCGCGATGCTCGGGCGGGACAGGGACACCAGCCGCCGGCTCGCCACCTCCACCAGGCTGCCGCCCGGCGCGCGCCAGCGCACGGTCCGGGCGAGCACGCCCGTGCGCAGGTCGAGGTCGCGCTCGTACGCCTCCACTGTCCCGGTCGCGAGGTCCAGGGGCTCGTCGCCGACGAGCAGCTGGATCCGCTTCCCGTCGGCGAGGTTGAGCAGCACCTGGTGGTTGCGGGCGTACCCGAACGCGGTCTCCCCGTACGCGATCGGCGTCTCCTCGTAGAAGCCGTTCACGTACGTCCCGTGGGCGACGTTGCCCGACTCCTCCTCCACGTTCCCGCGCAGCCCGAGGTGGCCGTTCGCGAGCGAGAAGATCGTCTCGTTCCTGGCGGCGACCGCGGGCTCGAAGCTGAGCTCGCGGATCCGCCAGGCGTCGACGGGATAGAGCGGTCGGAGGTCCTTGACGGCCATCGGGCGACAGGTCAGCCCTTGACCGAGCCGCCGACGATGCCGCGGACGAAGTAGCGCTGGAGGCCGAGGAACACGATCAGCGGCACCGCCATCGTCACGAAGGCCGCCGCGGCGAGGTACTGCCAGCCGCCACCGAGCGAGCTGACGAGGTTCGACACGACGATCGTGAGCGGCGCGTTGTCCGGGTTCTGCGCCCCGAGGTAGATGAGGGCGACCAGGAGGTCGTTCCACACGAACAGGAACTGGAAGATCGCGAGGGCCGCGATCGCCGGCACCGTCATCGGGAGGGCAAGCCGGAAGAACGCGGTCACCGGGCTCGCCCCGTCGATCGCGGCCGACTCGAACACCTCGCGCGGCAGCTCGCCCATGAAGTTGCGCAACAGGAAGATCGCGAACGGCAGGCCGTACCCCGTGTGGGCCAGCCACACCGCGAGGAACGACCCCGCGATGTTGAACCCCTTGGGGCCGTACAGCTGCAGAATCGGGATGAACGTGGACTGCAGCGGGATGACGAGCAGGCCGACCACGAGGATGAACAGGACGTCACGTCCCGGGAAGCTCATCCACGCGAAGGCGTAGGCGGCGAACGCCGCGACCATGATCGGGATGATCGTGGCCGGGATCGAGATGAACAGGCTGTTGATGAAGCCCGCCGTGATGCTGTCCTGGGCGAGGACGAAGCGGTAGTTGTCGAGCGTCAGCTGCGACGGGTTGAACAGGACCGTCCACCAGCCCGACTTGGTCACCTCGTCGGGCGGACGGAGCGAGTTGACCAGCAGCCCGATCGTCGGGATGAGCCAGATGACGATCAGGAAGATGATCACGACGTGGATCGGCAGCCGGGCCAGGAACCCCGGGCCACGACGGGTGCGCGTGGCGCTCGCGGTGGCGGTCGCCGGGGCGGTGGTCATCGGAGGGCCTCCTGGGCGCGGAACCGCCGGATGTTGATCGCCATGACCGGGATGATCGCGAGCAGCAGGATCACCGCGATCGCGCTCGCCCGACCCGGGTGCCCGAAGTTGTAGAGCTCGTTGATCATCTGGAACGCCACGACCTGGGTGTCGAAGTGGCCGGTCGTCATGACGTACACGATGTCGAACGCCTTGAGCGCGGTGATGATCATGGTCGTGGTCACGACGGCGATCGTCGGCGCGAGCAGCGGCAGCGTGATCCGCCGGAAGACCTGGCGCTCGGTGGCGCCGTCGACGCGGGCGGCCTCGAGCAGCTCCGGGTTGATGCCCTTGAGCGCCGCGGACAGGATGACCATCGCGAAGCCGGTCCACATCCACGCCATGACCACGATCAGCAGGATCGTGTTGAGCGCGTAGTCCGTGACCTGGAGCCAGGCGACCGGCTCGATCCCGAACACCTCCAGCACCGCGTTGAGCGTGCCCACCTGGGGGTCGGGGGGCGTCACGTAGAAGTACATGAACGACCAGATGACGCTGGCGGCGACCATGCTGATCGCGAGCGGCACGAAGATCACCGACTTGGCGACGGTCTCGTAGCGCACCCGGTCGACGAGCAGCGCGATGAACAGCCCGACGCCGACGGTGAACGCGGTCAGGAACACGAGCCAGATGAGGCTGTTCCGGAGCGCGATCAGCGACGAGTCGTTGGTGAAGAACCAGGTGTAGTTGTCGAGGCCGATGAAGGCCGTCCCCGCCTTGTTCTCGAAGCTCCGGACGATCGTGCCCAGCGTCGGGTAGACGAGGAACACGCCGAGGAACGCGAGGGCAGGCGCCAGCCACAGCCACGGCCGGAGCCGGGGCCGGATGCGCTGGCCGAAGGCCCGGAGCAGCTGCTCCGTCAGCCAGATGTAGCCGATGAGCACCGCGGGGACACCGACCACCACCACGATGGCGGTCCCAAGGCGTGGGTCCATGCTCCCTCCCTCGGATCAGATGGCGGTGGCGGGCGACCCGGAGGGCCGCCCGCCTGAGGAGGAGCCGCTACTGGGCGTACGCGTCGGCCTGGGTCTTGTCGAGATCCGCGAGGATCGCGTCAAGGTCGCCCGGGTTGCTCACGTACTTCACGATCCCGGACCAGAACGCGTTGTTCATCGCCGTGGGCATGAGGTCCGAGGCGTCGAACACGAACGTCTTGGCGTTCAGCAGCAGGTCGGCGGACCGCTTGCTGATGTCGTCCGGGTATGAGGTCGCGTTCTTGTTGGCCGACAGCGCGCCGCCGATCTTGACCCAGATGTCCTGGGCCTCCGCGGTCACGAGGTAGGCCATGAGCGAGCGGGCGGCCGGCGTGTCGTGGAACATGCCGAACAGGTCGCCCGCGCCCTCGACGGAGCCGGCGTAGGCCGGGTTGATGTCCGGGAAGGGCACGAAGTCGTAGTCGGTGCCCGCCTTGGCGGTCTTGAAGTCACCGAGGCCGGTGATGAAGCTCGCCTGGTGCAGGAACAGGCAGCCCGGAGGCGACTTGAACAGCGGGTCGCCCGCGTTGGCGAAGTTGGTGCTGTTGATCGTCTTGGCGCCGCCGTAGCTGTTGGCCACGACCTCGCCGAAGGTCTGGAACGCCTGCTTGATCGCGGGGTCCGTCCACTTGGTCTTCCCCTGCCACCAGGAGTTGTAGACGTCGGGGCCCGCCTGGCGCAGGACGATGTCCTCGATCCAGTCGGTGCCCGGCCAGCCGGACGCGGCACCGGACTCGACGCCCAGGCACCACTCGGCGGCGGCCTTGCTCTTGTTCGCGGTCGCGAGCGCGCTGAGGTCGTCCCAGGTCGCGGTCGAGCCGGACGTGATGTCGATGGTCTTGGGGCTGTACCAGATCAGGCCCTTGACGGCGGTCTTGATGAACACGCCGACGAGCTTCCCGTTGACGGTCCCCAGCTGCACCAGCGGCGCGGCCGTCTCGGAGGTGTAGGTCGCGGTGTCGAGGACGCCGCCGAGGTCGACGAGGCTGTCCGCCCACTCGGTCATCTGGCCGGGTCCGGGCAGGCCCGCGAGGTCGGGCAGGACGCCCGAGGCGACGCCGGTGGTGAGGACGGTGTTGAGGTCACGGGTGCCGGTGTACTTGACCGTCGCGCCCGTCTTCTCCTCCCACGGCTTGACCATGGCGAGGAAGGCGTCCTGCTCCGTGCCGCCCCACGTGCCGATCACGGTCACGCTCTGGCCGGTGAGGTCCTCGCCGCCGGCCGAGGCCGCCGGGCTCTGGCCGCCCGGGGCGGCGCTCTGCGCCGGGGTGGATGCGGCGGGCGCGCTGGCCGCCGGGGACGCATTGCCGGATCCGCAGGCGCCCACGACGAGCGCGATCACCGAGATCGCGATGGCCGCCCGGGCGCCGATGGTGCGTGTCGGTTCGATCACTGCTTGCGCTCCTCCAGGTACAGGGATGTCGATACGGTGCTTCGGGTTCTCCATGGCCCTCCAGTACGTCAGGTGCGGGGAGCCGTGGATTCGCGGACGACGAGCTCCGTGGGGAGCAGCGTCCGTTCCATCCCGGCCCGTCCGGCAAGGCGTTCCACCAGTGCCCGACCGGCGGCGGCCCCGAGGTCGCGGGCCGGCAGGCGGATCGTCGTGAGCGGTGGGTCGAAGTGGCGTGCGAGCGGGATGTCGTCGAAGCCCACCACGGAGATGTCCCCCGGGACCCGGCGACCGGCCTCGCGCACGGCGCGCAGGGCGCCGAAGGCGACGATGTCGCTGGCGACGAAGACGGCCGTCATGTCCGGGGCGCGGCCGAGCAGGTCGGCCATCGCGGTCCAGCCGCTGGCCGCGTCGAACGCGCCCTCGACCACCAGCTCCGGCGCATACGGCACGGACGCGGCCTCCAGGGCGTCGCGGTAGCCCGCGAGCCGGTCCGCGGCCGCGGTGTACGCGAGCGGGGCATTGGTGATGCAGGCGATCCGCCGGTGGCCCAGGCCCAGCAGGTGGTCGACCGCGGTCCGCGCGCCGGCCCGGTTGTCGACGTCCACGCTGGGCACCGCGAGCGACGGCAGCGAGCCCTGGACGATGATCGGGAAGCCGCCGTTGACCAGCGCCGCCAGCTCCTCGTCGTCGCTCCGGGGGCCCGACACGATGAGGCCGTCCACGCGCTGCGAGGTCACGAGGTCGCTGTAGTGGCGTTCGCCCGGCGACAGCGGCTCGACGAGGACGCGGTACCCGCCGAGGTGCGCCTCCGAGCCGATGCCCCACAGGGTCTCCGCGAGCAGTGCGTCCACGGACACCTGGTCGGGCGACTGGCGGAGCACCAGGCCGATCGTGTGCGACGCCCCGCCCGCGAGCGCCTTGGCGGCCCCGTGCGGGTGGTAGCCCAGCTCGCGGGCCGCATCCTCCACCCGCCGTCGGGTCTCCTCGGGGATGCCCGCGTCGACCCGCCCGTTGAGCACGAACGAGACGGTGGTCCGGGAGACCCCGGCGCGCGCGGCCACGTCGGCGCTCGTGGCTCGCTGCGGTCGCTGGGTCACGGTCCCTCCAGCCGGGACACGGTCCCGGGCTCCTCGGGTGCGGCGACTAACTCGCGTTACTAACGCGCATTATCTCCCCCGGCGTCCGGCCGTCAAGCCCGAACCGGATCCCCGCCGCCACGGCCCCGCAACCCGTGCCCGACGGGCCGCGCGGGCGGCACGCCCGGCGGACCCAGTGGATACTTGGGCCTCCGATGGACGCACCCGACCCCACCGTCACCCCCCATCGCGGCGTGCTCGCCCAGCCCGGCCGACCACTGCGCTTCGCGGCGCTGCTGATCGGCATCTTCGCGCTCGCCGCCACGGCGCTCGCGTGGTCCAGCTACCAGAGCCAGGTCGGACGCGTGGTGGACGAGGCGGCGCTGCGCGCGCGGGGCGCGGCCGCGGACGTGGACCGCTACGTCCAGGCGAAGTGGAGCACGCTCAACGCCGTCGCCGCGCTGCCCGCGTTCGCCACCGGCGACCCGGCCCGGATCCGGGCGGCGGTCGAGGACCTGACGACCCGGAACCTCGGGTTCGACGCCGGCTACTCGTGGATCGACACCCACGGCATGATGCAGGCGCGCAGCGGCGGCTACACCGGCCCGCCCATCGACTTCACGGACCGCCTCCACGTCCGGACGGCGCTCCACACCGGCAAGCCCACGGTGAGCGCGGTGCTCATCGGCGCCGTGAACCAGGTCCCGATCGTGGCCTTCGTCGTGCCCACGTACGACGACGCCGGGAAGGTGAACGGGCTGATCGGCAGCGGGATGCGCCTCGGCGCGCTGAGCATGGGCGCCGACACCCTGCGCTACGCGGGCGGCACCGGGGTCGTGGTCGTGGACAACCTGGGCCAGATCATCGCGGGACCCAGCCCCGTCGACACGCTCCAACGGGTGGCCGACGGCTTCCCGCTGGCCGCGATGCAGGCGGACGCCGACGGGGGCACGGCCCGCGAGATCACGGGCCCCTACGGCCAGCCCAACCAGCTCGTCGGGTACGCCCTCGCCCCCAGCGCGGGCTGGCTCGTCCTCGTCCAGCGGTCGGCGGACGAGGCGTTCCTCCCCGCGTCGTCCGCGTTCGCGCTCGAGGTCGTCCTCATCGTCGGCGGCTCGCTGCTCGCGATCGTGGTCCTGCTCTGGGCGTCGTGGCGGCTCGACGCCGCCGTCGCCGAGCAGACCCGCGTCTACGCGAAGGAGCGGGCGACGCGCCAGGAGCTGGAGACCGCGATCGCGACCCTCGAGGAGCGCCAGGTCCTGCGCGACGCGTTCGTCGGCGTGATGTCCCACGAGCTGCGCACGCCCGTGACCACGATCTACGGCGCGGCGAAGCTGCTCGCGAAGTGGCCCCGGCGCCCGGAGCTCGAGACGCTCGTCGAGGACATCGAGGAGGAGTCTGACCGGCTCCACCGGATCACGGAGGACCTGCTCGTCCTGTCGCGCGCGGAGCACGGCCTCGTGGAGCTCCAGGCGGAGCCCGTCCTCGTCCAGCGACTGGTCCCGGCCGTGATCGCGGAGGTGCGCCGCCGGCACCCGTCCCTCGAGGTGGACCTCGACCTCGCCCCGGCGCTGCCCCCGATCGCCGGCGACGAGGCCGCGCTGCGGCAGGTGCTCGTCAACCTGCTCACCAACGCCGCGAAGTACGGCGAGGGGTCGCCCGTCCGGATCAGCGCCCGCGCCGACGAGCCCGACGGCGACGTCCTCGTGCGGGTGGAGGACCAGGGACCGGGCCTGCCGGCCGAGGACCTCGAGCCGATCTTCGACCTGTTCTTCCGCTCGACCAGCAACGCGCGGCGGGCATCGGGCACGGGGATCGGGCTCTACGTCGTGCGCCAGCTCGTGGGGGCGATGGGCGGCGCCGTGCACGCGTATCCCGTGGAGCCGCACGGCCTGGGCTTCCTGGTGACGCTGCGGGCCGAGGGATTCGGCGACCTCGACCTGGCCGACGAGTCCCCGAGCGCCTAGGTCGGACCGGCGCCCGGTCCGTCCAGGCGATCCGCCAGGACCTCGGCGAGGTGGCGCGCCCTGCGCCCGTCCAGGAACGCGATCTGCGTCCGGCAGCTGAACCCGTCGGCGAGGATCGCCGTGCCGGCGTCGGTCTCGCGGAGGGCCGGCAGGAGCTCCAGCTCCGCGACCTGGCGCGTGATCCGCTCGTGGCCGGCCTCCGCCCCGAAGTTGCCCGCGAGCCCGCAGCACCCCGAGAGCACGCGCGTCGGCGCGATCCCGGCCGCGGCCATGAGCCGCGTGTCGGCCGCGGTGCCCAGCACGGCCTGGTGGTGGCAGTGGGGCTGGACCAGGGCGTCGAGGGGCTCGCCGTCCGGCGGCGACCAGCCGGCGCCATCGAGGAGCTCGGCGAGCGTGGTCACGCGTCCCGCGACGGCCCGTGCGCGTGGATCGTGCGGGAGCAGCTCCGGGAGGTCCAGCCGGAGCGAGGCGGCGCACGAGGGCTCGAGCACCACGATCGGGTCGCGTCCGTCGCCCACCCCGGGCGCATCGAGGGTCCGGGCGAGGACGGCCTTCGCCCCGTCGAGCTGGCCGGTCGTGGTCCAGGTCAGGCCGCAGCAGACGTCGGCGCCCGGCAGGGCCACGTCGAAGCCGGCCGCCGCGAGGACGCGCACCGCCGCCCGGCCCACCTCGGGCGCCAGGTGCTCCGTGAAGGTGTCGGGCCACAGGAGGACCTGGCCGCGGTACGGGGTCGCGGGTGCCGGGTGCGCGAAGGCGTCGCGGAACGTGCGCGGCGCGAGCCGGGGGATCCGGCGGTCGCCCGCCATGCCGCCGGCGAACGCCGCGAGCCGGCGCGACGGCCCGAACCCGGTGATGGCGTTGAGCGCGCGGGCCCCGGCCGGGACGCGGCGGACGAGCCGCAGCCAGCGCGGCAGCCGCCCGAGCAGGTAGTGGCTCCGCGGCCGCAGCCGTCCCCGGTACCGCTGGTGGAGCACCTCCGACTTGTAGCTCGCCATGTCCACGCCCGTCGGGCAGTCGGAGAGGCAGGCACGGCAGGACAGGCACAGGTCGAGCGCCTCGTGGACCTCGCGCGAGCGCCAGCCCTCGTCCACCAGCGAGCCGGCGACCATCTCCTGGAGCAGGCGCGCCCGCCCTCGGGTCGAGTACCGCTCCTCGCCCGTCGCCCGGTAGGACGGGCACAGGAGCGCGTGGTCCTGGGTGGACACGCAGCGCCCGACGCCGATGCACCGCTCGACCGCCGATCGCACGTCGCCGCCGTCCGCCTCGAACGCCAGCCCGGGCACGAACGGCGGCAGGGTGGTCGGGCGCGGCCGGCGGAGGTCGAGCGTGAACGGGGCCGGATCCACCAGGATGCCGGGATTGAGCCGGCCGCCCTCGTCCCACAGGGCCTTCCAGTCGGCGAACGCGGCCAGCATCGCGGGGCTGAACTGGCGGCCGAGGAGCTCGCTCCGTGCGCGGCCGTCGCCGTGCTCCCCGCTCAGCGTCCCCCCGTGGGCGACCACGAGGTCCGCCGCCGCCTCCATGAACTCGCGGAACCGGCGCTCGCCGCCCGGCCGATCGAGCCCGAAGCCCACCCGCAGGTGGATGCAGCCCTCGCCGAAGTGGCCGTAGGTGACGCCCGCGAGGCCGGCATCCCGGAGCAGGCCATGGAGCGCGGCGAGATACGCGGCCAGGCGGTCGGGCGGGACGGCGGCGTCCTCGAACCCCGGCCACGCGGGTGACCCGTCGGGGAGCCGGGCGGCACGACCGGCGCCCTCCTCGCGGACGCCCCACAGGACGGCCTGCTGGCGGCGGTCCTCCAGCAGCCGGACGCGCGTCGAGCGCATCGTGCGCCCGATGGACGCGGCGAGCCGTGTCGCGTGCTCGCGCATCGCGGCCGCGTCGTCGCCGCCCGCCTCCACCAGCAGCCACGCGCCGCCCTTCGGCAGCAGCCCGGGGTCCGTCCACGCGGCCAGGAACTGGGCGGTGAGGCTCTCGACGGTGTACGGCGCCTCCACGAGGAGCGCGGGCACCGCCGCCGCCGCCTCGATGTCGTCTCGGAAGGCGAGCACGAGCAGCCCCTTCGACGCGGGCGGCGGGACGAGCCGCAGGGTGGCGGAGGCGACGACCGCGCACGTCCCCTCGGATCCCGTGAGCGCCCGCGCGACGTCGAACCCGCGCTCGGGTAGCAGCCAGTCGAGGCCGTAGCCGGAGACGCGTCGCGGCCACGGCGGGAGCTCGGCCCGGAGCAGGTCGGTGTGCCGCCCCAGGAACGCCCGGAGCCGCATGTCCAGCTGCGGGCCCAGCGCGTCCGTGCGGCGGCGCGACCCGTCCGCGGTGACGAGCTCCAGCCCCAGGACGTTGTCCGCCGTGGTCCCCCACCTCACGGAGTGCGAGCCGCAGGCGTTGTTGCCGACCATGCCGCCGACCGTGCACCGTGAGTGCGTGGACGGGTCCGGCCCGACGCGCAGCCCGTGGCGCGCCGCGGCGGCGTTGACGTCGTCGAGGACCGTGCCCGGCAGGACGGTGACGGTCCGCGCGTCGGGGTCCAGGGACGTGATCCCGCGCAGGTGGCGCGTCGCGTCCACGACGATCCCGGCCCCGATGGCGTTGCCGGCGATGCTCGTCCCGGCGCCGCGCATGGTGAGCGGCACGCCGGCCTCGGCGGCGAGGTGCACCACCGCGGCCAGCTCGTCCACGGTCGCGGGGGCCACCACGGCACCGGGCAGGACCCGGTAGTTCGAGGCGTCGCTCGCGTACATCGCCCGCGTCCCGGCGTCCGTCGCCACCTCCCCGCGCAGGGCGGCGCGGAGCCGCGCGGCGAGCTCGGCCACGCCGGCGGGCACGGGGGAGGCGGCGGGATCGGGCGCGAGGACGATCGGACGGGCCTCCGGCGAGGTCGGAGTGGTCAGCGTGGGGCCCAGCGATGCTACGGGATCGGCATTGACACCGGGGCCCCGTCGTGAGATAGTTGCACGTGCAATCACTTGCCAAAGGAACCCGATCGCCATGCCGGCAGTCACCGTCGACGACATCACCGTCCTCCCCCGCATCCCCGTCCCCGACCCGGTCGTCGCGCGCCAGCGGCCCGTCCGCGGCCTGACCGACGCCCCGCGCGGCTTCGAGGGCGAGGGCTTCCCGGTCCGCCGCGCGTTCGCCGGCGTCCTGCTGGAGGACCTGGACCCGTTCATCCACCTCGACCAGATGGGCGAGGTGGAGTACGCGCCGGGCGAGGCCAAGGGCACCCCCTGGCACCCGCACCGCGGCTTCGAGACCGTGACCTACATCCTGGACGGCGTGTTCGAGCACGCCGACTCCAACGGCGGCGGTGGCGTCATCACCAACGGCGACACGCAGTGGATGACGGCCGGCGCCGGGATCCTCCACATCGAGAAGCCACCGGAGTGGCTCGTCGCCCAGGGCGGCCTGTTCCTCGGCTTCCAGCTGTGGGTCAACCTGCCCCGGGACCAGAAGCTCGCCGCGCCGCGCTACCAGGACATCCGCGCCGGGGAGGTCTCGCTCCTCTCGTCGCCCGACGGCGGCACGCTGGTGCGGGTCATCGCGGGCGAGGTCGCGGGCCACGCGGGCCCGGGCAGCACGTACACGCCGATGACGCTCGTCCACGCGACGCTCGCGCCCGGCGCCACGCTGACGATCCCCTGGCGCGCGGACTACAACGCCCTGGCCTACGTGCTGGCCGGGCGCGGGACGGTCGGCGCCGAGCGTCGCCCCGCGCGCACGGGCCAGCTCGCGGTCTTCGGGCCCGGCAACGCGCTCGAGTTCGTGGCCGACCGGGTCCAGGACTCCAACGCGCCCACCATGGACGTGCTGATCCTCGGCGGGCGGCCGATCCGGGAGCCGATCGCGTGGATGGGGCCGTTCGTGATGAACACCCGCGACGAGGTCATCCAGGCGTTCTCGGACTACCAGGCGGGCCGGCTCGGCACCATCCCGGCCGTGCACAACGCCCCGACCGAGCTCCAGGTGTCACAGCAGCCGGAGCCCGGCACGGGGGCATGAGCCCGTCCAGCGGGGGATCGGCCGAGCCGGTCCCCGTCGAGGCGGGTAAGTCGAGCCACCCGCCCGCGGCCGGGCACGAGCACGCGTGGTCGATGATGCGCTTCGAGCTCGTCGACGACCGGCCGTTCGTCCACCAGGCCTGCGAGGGCTGCGGTGCCGTCCGCCGGTATCGCGCGTGGGATCGCACCTGGACGCCGGGCGCAGGCGAGGTCCGCCGCTAGGGCGTTCGCCCGGTCAGCTCGACTCGTCCACCAGGACGTAGGCGGCGTACCGGCCGTCGGTCGTCTCGACGTAGACCTGGTCCAGGCACGCCGCGTTGGCCACGCAGACGGCGGACGGGCAGCTGGATGTCGCCCCGACGACGACCGGGTCCCGCCCGTCGGCGGCGCGGACGTCGGCGATCGAGAGCAGCCCCGTGGTCGACCGCGCGTAGTTGTGGTCGCACACGACCACCGCGTCGGGGAGGCTCGCGACGTCGACGGGCCGGATGCCGCCGGACGTGAGCGCGCCCAGTGCCGGCAGGAAGATCCCGACGGTCACCACCAGCGCGATCACCGCCGCGCCGCCGATCGCCGCAAGCCCGATGAGCCGGCTCCGGGCGACCTCCTCCTGGGACACGGGCGCCTTCGGTGGCGGCGCCGGCGTGGGCCGGGGTCGCGAGGTCGTCCGCGGCGTGGCGTTCGTCGGCTCGATGGGTTCCGGCATCGCCCAGACGCTACACGGTCTGGGCGCGCGGTGCCGGGGACGGACCCCCGGTCAGCCCGCGAAGCGCCGGCGCACGTCGACCGCGTGGTAGCGGTCCATCAGCTGCTCCACGGCCTCGCGCGCGGCGTGCCACTCCTCCTGGTCGCCCAGGATGTGGGGATCGCGCCCCCATTTCTGGATCTGCGTCATCGCCATCACGATCGAGTTGTGCTGCGCGAGGCGGTTGCGACCGGCGTCGACGACGCCCGTCACGAGGTACCGGCGCACGAGGTCGTAGGGCGCCGACCAGCGCCCGATCCGGATCCGGTCGTGGTCGCGCAGCGTCTCGAGCCACGCGTCGTCGCCGACCGGGTGCCGCTCGTGCTCGTCCACGTGGGCGTTGATGTCCAGCCGGCGGCCCGGCTGCCCCAGCGACGGGATCCGCCCGTCCTCGTCGGTGGTGCGGTAGCAGATGGGGCAGGTCGCCAGGCGGGCGAAGGTGGGCGGCGCCTCGCCGAAGCGGAGACCGCACCGTCGACAGATCTGCGCCCCGGTTCGGCTGGCGATGGTGCCGCACTGGAGGCAGACGAGGTCGGCGGACTGGACCGGCATGGGAACTCCCGGCGGTGCGTCGTCAGGGCACGGGACGACAGGCGTGGCCACATCCTCGGGCACGGCGCCCACGCGCGCGAGCGGCGAACTGGTCATGGGGCAGGCCGCCAAAAGGGCTAATCGAGGACGGGGGGCGACCGCGCGACTGGACGGACGACGATGGCCCGCCGGGGCGACGAGCGGGAGGATCGGACCAACCGGCACCGCCCGACCCCCAGGCGGCGCCCATCGAAAGGCAACCACCCACCATGAGCCGTCCCGACCCGAACCAGTCCCTCGCCCGCTACCACGTGCGTCACGTGGTCCCGCAGGCGGGCTGTCCCCTGTGCATGCGTGGCCGCCGCCCCGTGGACGGCCTCCCTCGCTGGGCGCAGCCGCGCCAGGCGGTCGCCCGGTGACCGCGCTCGCCGCTCCGTCGCCCGTCGCGGTCCAGCACGAGGGCCACCCCGGCCCGCTGCTCGCGTGCCCGATCTGCCGCCGGCAGTCCTCGTACGGCGTCTTCCGGCGCCGCTACTGGGCGCTCCGCGGCCGGCGGGGCGTCACCCGCACCCGCCTCGGCACGGGCCAGGGCGCCGGTTGACCGCGAGCGGGACGCCACCCGGGCTAGCATGGCTCGATGGACCCGCTCACCTACCCCGCGCCCCCGACGTCCGACCAGGTCGACGACTACCACGGCGTCGCCGTGGCGGACCCGTACCGACCGCTCGAGGATGCGCACGCGCCGGAGACCCGGGCGTGGATCGAGGCCCAGAACGCGCTGAGCTCGCGCGTCCTCGGCACGGTGCCCGCCCGCGACGCGATCCGGCGCCGCCTCGCGGCGCTCTGGGACTTCCCGCGCGCCGGCGTCCCGTGGCGCCATGGGAACGCGTGGTTCCAGCTCCGCAACACGGGGCTCCAGGACCAGGATGTCCTCTGGACCGCCGATGGGCCGGAGGCGGAGGGCCGGGTCCTCCTGGACCCCAACGGCCTCAACGCCGGCGGCACCACGACCCTCAACGCGATCGCGCCGTCCCACTCGGGCGCGCTCCTGGCCGTCGCGACCGCCGATGCCGGCTCGGACTGGCAGACGTGGCGCGTGCGCCGTGTCGCCACCGGCGAGGACCTGCCGGACCGGATCCCGTGGAGCAAGTTCTCGGGCGCCGCCTGGACGCACGACGACGCGGGCTTCTACTACGCCCGGTTCCCCGAGCCGCCCGCGGACGCGACCCACGACGCCCCGAACCTCGACATGGAGGTCCGCTACCACCGCCTCGGCGCGGACCCCGCGGACGACCCGCTGGTGTTCGCGACGCCGGAGCACCCGGACTGGGGCTTCAACCCCGAGGTCTCCGACGACGGCACGCTGCTCGTGATCACGATCTGGCGCGGCACGGACCCCGAGAACCGGGTCTGGGTCGCCGAGCTCGGCGACGACGCGGCCGCCGCCGTCCCGCGTCCGCTCCTCGACGCGAACGATGCCCGCTACGAGCTCGTGGGGAGCATCGGCCGGACGCTCTACTTCCTCACCAACCTGGGCGCGCCGCGCAGCCGGGCCGTGGCGATCGAGGTCGACGACCCGGCCACGATCCGCGAGGTCATCCCGGAGGCCGACGACACGCTCGAGGGCGTGGCGCTCGCGGGCGACCGGTTCGCGGCGATCCACCTCCACCACGCCCATCACCGCCTGTCGCTGTATGAGCTCGACGGCCGGCCGGCAGGCATCGTGGAGCTGCCCGGCATCGGGACCATCGCGAGCGCCGAGGGCCGGCGCGAGGACCCGGAGCTGTACCTGACGTTCGAGCGGTTCGCCGCCCCGCGGGCGGTCCTCGCGGTGCGCATGGCCGACGGCACGACCCGCGAGCTCCCCCGCCCTCCCCTGCCTTGGGACCCGGAGGACTACGTCACCGAGCACACCTTCGTCACGTCCGCCGACGGCACCCGGGTGCCGCTGTTCCTCACCCGGCGTCGCGACGTGGAGCCGGATGGCGACGTGCCGACGCTGCTCTACGGGTACGGCGGGTTCCAGATCGCGATCGGGCCCGTGTTCAAGGCGGACTGGCTCCTGTGGATGGAGCGCGGCGGGCTGCTCGCGGTGGCGGCGCTGCGCGGCGGCGGCGAGTACGGCACGGCGTGGCACGACGACGGCCGGCTGGCGAACAAGCAGCACGTCTTCGACGACTACGCGGCGTGCCTGCGCTGGCTCGCGGCATCCGGCTGGACGCGGCCCGAGCGGATCGGCATCCTCGGGCGCTCGAACGGCGGGCTGCTCGTGGGCGCGACGCTGACCCAGCACCCGGAGCTGTTCGGGGCGGCCGTGCCCGAGGTCGGCGTCATGGACATGCTGCGCTTCCACCGGTTCACGATCGGCTGGGGCTGGACCAGCGACTACGGCTCGCCCGACGACCCGGAGCAGTTCCGGTGGGTCTACGCGTACTCGCCGCTCCACAACGTGCGGCCTGGGACCGCGTATCCGCCGACGCTCGTGACCACGGGCGACCACGACGACCGCGTCGTCCCGGGCCACTCGTTCAAGTTCACGGCCGCGCTCCAGGCGGCGCAGGGCGGCGACGCCCCGATCCTCGTCCGCATCGACACGGACGCGGGGCACGGCGCGGGCAAGCCGGTGGGCAAGCTCATCGACGAGCGGGCGGACGTGCTCGCGTTCCTGGAGCTCGCGCTGGGCGTCGACCCGGACCGCGCCTAGACCGACGCGTCCAGGATCGCCTGCGCCTCCTCGAGGATGCGGCCCAGGTGCTTCTGGCCGCGGAACGACTCGGCGTACAGCTTGGTCACGTTCTCCGTCCCCGACGGGCGGGCCGCGAACCAGCCCTGCTCGCTGACCACCTTGAGCCCGCCGATCGGGGCGCCGTTGCCGGGCGCCGTCGTGAGCTTGGCGACGATCGGGTCGCCGGCCAGGGTCGTGGCCGTGACCGCGTCCGGCGACAGCCGCCCGAGGGCGGCCTTGAGCTCGGGCGTGGCCGGGGCGTCGATGCGCCGGTACGCGGGCGAGCCGAACCGCTCGGTCAGGCCCAGGTAGACCTCGGACGGGTTGCGACCCAGCTTCGCGGTCAGCTCCGCGGCCAGCAGGCAGGCGATGATCCCGTCCTTGTCCGTGGTCCACACGCGGCCGTCACGGCGCAGGAACGAGGCGCCCGCGCTCTCCTCGCCGCCGAACCCGATCGACCCGTCGACGAGGCCGGCGACGAACCACTTGAAGCCCACCGGGACCTCGATGAGCCGGCGCCCGAGATCGGCGACCACGCGATCGATGATCGAGGAGCTCACGAGGGTCTTGCCCACCGCGACCCGCTCGCCCCAGCCGCGGCCTCCGCCGAACAGGTACGAGATGGCCGCCGCGAGGACGTGGTTCGGGTTCATCAGGCCGGCGCCCGGCACCACGACGCCGTGGCGGTCCGCGTCGGCGTCGTTGCCCAGGGCGAGGTCGAACCTGTCTCGCAGCTCCACGAGCCGCGCCATCGCGAACGGGCTCGACGGGTCCATCCGGATCCGCCCGTCCCAGTCCAGGGTCATGAACCCGAACGTCGGGTCCACCTGGTCGTTGGTCACGGTGAGGTCCAGGCCGTAGTGCTCGCCGATCGCGCCCCAGTAGTCCACGGCGGCGCCGCCCAGCGGGTCCACGCCCAGCCGCAGCCCGGACCCGGCGATCGCCTCCATGTCGATGACGCTGCCGAGGTCGCCGACGTACGTGCCCATGAAGTCGTGCTCGCCCGCGTCGGCCCGCGCCCGCTCGAACGGGACGCGCGCGATGCCGTCCACGCCCGCCGGCCCGGCGCCCTCGAGGATCCGGTTCGCCTCGTCCTGGATCCAGCGCGTGACGTCCGTGTCCGCGGGACCGCCGTTGGGCGGGTTGTACTTGAAGCCCCCGTCCTCGGGCGGGTTGTGGGACGGCGTCACGACGATCCCGTCCGCCAGGCCCGCGGGCGGATCGCCGGGCCGGAAGTCGCGGTTGGCCACGAGGATCGCGTGCGAGACGGCGGGCGTCGGCGTGAACCCGTCGCCGCTGTCCACGAGGACGTCCACGCCCCGCGCCACGAGCACCTCGAGCGCCGTCCGCCACGCGGGCTCCGACAGCGCGTGCGTGTCGCGGCCGATGAACAGCGGCCCGGTGTAGCCCTTCCCCGCGCGGTAGCGGCAGATGGCCTCCGTCGTCGCGAGGATGTGCGCCTCGTTGAACGCGCCCTTCAGGGCGGACCCGCGGTGGCCCGACGTCCCGAACGCGACCCGCTGCGCCGGGTCGGACGGGTCGGGCCGGATGTCCTCGTACGCGCGCAGGAGCGCCGGGAGATCGACGAGCTCCTCCGGGAGGGCGGGCTTGCCTGCACGCGGGTTCTGGCTCATCGGGTGCCTCGATCGGGTGGGGGCGACGGGCGGGACGATCACGGCCACGATACTCGCCGCACCACACCGTCGCCCACTTGGTCCGATGGCGTACGATCGCCGCAACCCGAGCCAGCACCACGTACGGGGCTCGTCCGAGTCCGTCGATCGCCGACGGCCGGATGCATGAGCCCGCGATGACCTGGACGGGAGGAGGTTCCTGCATGGCGACCGTGACGTTCGATCACGTGTACAAGCGATACGGCGACGTGACCGCGGTATCGGACCTCAACCTCGAGATCGGTGACGGCGAGTTCATGGTGCTCGTCGGCCCCTCGGGCTGCGGGAAGACCACGAGCCTGCGGATGATCGCCGGGCTCGAGGAGATCAGCGAGGGCCAGCTCCGCATCGGCGACAAGGTCGTCAACGACGTCGCGCCCAAGGACCGGGACATCGCGATGGTGTTCCAGAGCTACGCGCTCTACCCGCACATGTCGGTCCGCGACAACCTGGCGTTCGGCCTCAAGCTGCGCAAGGTCCCGAAGTCGGACATCGACAAGCGGATCAGCGAGGCGGCCGGCATCCTCCAGCTCGAGAAGCTCCTCGACCGCAAGCCCAAGGAGCTCTCCGGCGGCCAGCGCCAGCGCGTCGCCCTCGGCCGAGCCATCGTGCGCGAGCCCTCCGTGTTCCTCATGGACGAGCCGCTGTCCAACCTCGACGCCAAGCTGCGCGTGCAGACCCGCGCCGAGATCGCCCGCCTCCACCAGCGCCTCGGCACGACGATGGTCTACGTCACCCACGACCAGGTCGAGGCCATGACGATGGGCCAGCGGATCGCGGTCATGAGCGACGGCCTGCTCCAGCAGGTGGGCACGCCGCAGCAGCTCTACGATCACCCGCTGAACCGGTTCGTGGCCGGGTTCATCGGCAGCCCGTCGATGAACTTCATCGAGACCGACGCCCCGCGCGACGGGACGATGGAGCTCTCGACCGGCGACTTCCACTTCCCGCTGTCGGACAACTTCCGCGACGCCCTGCGCAAGGACGCCGCGTCCCGGGTCGTCGTCGGCGTGCGCCCGGAGCACCTCGAGCTGGGCGACGTCGCCGGCACGACGGCCAGCATCCAGGGCACGGCGGACGTCGTGGAGTACCTCGGCAACGAGGAGCTGCTCCACGTGACCACCGGCGGGCGCGAGATCGTCGCCATCGTGGACTCGTCCCACCGGGTCCGCCCCGGCGACGTGGTCCAGCTCCGCGTCCCGGCCGACAAGGTTCACCTGTTCAACGCCGAGACGGGCGCCTCGCTCGTCCGGACCGGCGACACGGCCCCCACCGCGGCCGGCTGACCGTCCCGAGACCACCTGCGGCCGGCTCGCCATCGCGGCGGGCCGGCCGTTCGCTTGTACCGGAGGTTCCCGTGCCCCAGCCCGACGCCACCCCCTTCGGTGACGACCCGCTCGAGGAGCGCGTCGTCGAGCGTCGGCTCATCCACCGCGGCCGCTACCTCGAGTTCCGGGTCGACACGATCGAGCGCGCGGACGGCAGCACCGCGACGCGTGACGTCGTCGGCCACCCGGGCGCGATCGCGGTGCTGGCCCTGGACGACGAGATGCGGCTCCTGCTCGTCCGCCAGTGGCGGATCCCCGCGGAGCGGGCCATGCTCGAGATCCCGGCCGGGACGCTCGACGTCCACGACGGCGCGACCGAGGACCCCGACCTCGCCGCCCGGCGCGAGCTCGAGGAGGAGACGGGGTCGCGCGCCGCGAGCTGGCGCAAGCTCGCCGCGTTCTGGACGGCGCCGGGGTTCGCCTCGGAGCTGATGCACCTCTACCTCGCCCGCGGCCTCACCAGCGTCCACGGCGACGACGACCGGCTGACACCCGACGAGGACGAGCGCCTGGAGCTGTCGCGGCTGACGATCGACGAGGCGCTGGCGCTCGTCGACGACGGCGGGATCAGCGACGCGAAGACGATCCTGGGCGTCCTCTGGCTCGACCGGCTGCGCCGCGCGGGCGAGCTGGGCTGACCCTTCGCCCGTGGCGCGCGGCCTGACCGACGACGAGCTGCCCGCGGGCGTCCGCGCGTTCCGGGCCGGGGACGAGGTCGGGATCCTCGCGGCCATGCACCGGATGCACGACCGCGGCGAGCTGGAGGGCGTGGACCGGCCGTTCCTCGCCGAGTCGGCGGAGCGGATGGCGTCGGAGCCGTGGCTGGTATCCGTGGCCGAGGACGAGGGACGGCTGGCCGGCTGGGTCGCGCCGGTCCATGACGACCTGTCGGTGGATCTGCCGTTCCGGCGCCGCGGGCACGGCACGCGCCTCGTGGAGGCGGGCAGGCGGATGGCCGCCGCGACGGGCCGGACCGAGCTGCGGCTGTGGGTGCCGCACCGGCCCGATGCCGAGGCGTTCGCGCGGGCCCTGGGCTTCCGCTACCAGTCGTCCCTGTGGAAGCTCCGGCTGGACCCGACGACGCCGGTCGCGGCGCCGGCGTTCCCCGACGACGTCGTGGTCCGGTGGGTGGAGCCGGGAGCGGACGACGCGGCCGTCGTGGACGTCGCGAACACGATCTTCCTCGACCACCCCTCGCCGATCCAGCTCGAGCTCGAGCACGTGGCGCGGGTCCACGCGAAGCCGGGCTTCGACCCTTCCACGCTGCTCCTCGTGGCGCCTGCCGAGGACCGGGAGCGGATCATCGGCTTCTGCCGCCTGGGCGCGTGGCAGGACGACGCGGGCGAGCTCGTGGGCGACGTACGGCTGGTGGGCGTCGTGCGCGAGTGGCGCGGGCGGGGCCTGGGTCGGCAGCTCGTGCGGTGGGGCGTGGAGGCGCTCCGATCGCGCGGCGCGGGCGTGATCCACCTCGACGTGGACAGCGAGAACGAGGACGCGCTCCACCTGTACGAGACGCTCGGGTTCGCCCCCGAGGTGGAGTGGCCGCACTGGGTGATCCCGGTGGGCGACGGCCGCTAGCCTGCGGCGCTCTCCGGATCGGCGGCGTCCGGCTCGTCCGCGCCATCGTCGCCGGCCGGCGCCTTGGGGTCCGGGATCCGGGCGAGCGCCTGGCGATACAGGGCGGTGCCCGGCGAGAGCGCGACGGCCAGGCGGAGATGGACCCATGCCTCGCGCTCGCGGCCCACCTTCTTGAGGCTCTGCCCGAGCGCGAACTGCGCGTAGTGCGACGAGGGATCGAGGTCCAGCAGGCTCTCGAACGTCTCGCGCGCCCGGTCGTGCTGCCCGGAGTTGAAGTACGCCCGTCCGAGCGCCTCGAGGATCGACGCCTTCCCCGGCTCGAGCTTCGCGGCCCGCTCCAGGACGACCGCCGCCTGGGCGTGATGGCGCCGCTTGAGGAGGCCCTGGCCGCGTTGCAGGAGCTCGTACGCCGACTCGCGGTCGGCGGGATCCGGCGGCGGCACGCGGTCCTGGGTCACGCCCGATCCTTGCACGAATCGGCCGGGGGCGCCGGTAGGATGGATGGCGCCGCGCGCGTCGCGCCCCTGCCCCGGGCGCCCGCAGGCATCGCCCGAGGACCGAGCCGCTCGTGACCCTGCCCGTCATCCGCCTCGCGATCGCGCTGTTCCTCGTGCAGGCGGGC
>JAICUV010000300.1 GCA_025935655.1 Chloroflexota bacterium
CGCCGCACGCGGTCGCGCGTTCATCGCCGCGGTCGCGCGGCTCAACGGGGAGGCCGGCTGATGGCCACGACGCCGCTCACCGCGCTCCGCGCCCCGACCCGGGAACGCCCCAAGAACACGCTCCGCCGTGAGCGTCACGAGCCCGAGTACGGGATCCTCGTCTCGATCGTGGCCCTGGCGGCCATCGGGATCCTGATGGTCTACTCGTCCTCGGCCATCAAGTCGTTCCTCCAGCGCGACGACACGTTCGCGATCGTGGGGCCGCAGATCCTGTGGGCCGCCCTCGGGATGGTCGCGATGGTCGCGATGATGCGGATCGACTACCGCTGGCTCCGCGTCGCCTCGATCCCGATGTTCCTGGTCGGCGTGGCGGGGCTCATCCTGGTGTTCATCCCGGCGATCAACATCGAGGTCGGCGGATCCGCGCGGTGGCTCAAGATCGGGCCGCTGCCCGCGGTCCACCCGGCCGAGTTCATGAAGCTCGCGCTGGTCGTGTACCTGGCGCACTGGTTCGCCAAGCGCGGGAGCGGCGTCCACGGGTTCCTCAGCGGCACCGTCCCGTTCCTCGTGATCACGATCCCGGTCGTGGTGCTCGTCCTCCTCGAGCCGGACCTGGGCACGTCGTCCGTCCTCGCGTTCACCGCGTTCACGCTGTTCTTCCTCGCCGGGGCGAACCTCCTCCACCTCCTGGCGCTCGCCGGGGCGGCGGTGCCGGCGGTGGCGCTGATGTTCCTGCGCGGCTACCAGATGGACCGCATCACCGCGTGGCTCAACCCGTGGTCGGACCCGGTGGGCATCGGCTTCCACAGCATCCAGGGCTACCTCGCGCTCGCCCTCGGGGGCCTCCTCGGCGCGGGCCTGGGCGAGAGCCGGCTGGCGGGCGGCCTGTTCCTGCCCAATGCGTTCAACGACTACATCTTCGCGATCGTCGGCGAGGAGTTCGGCCTCCTGGGCGGCGGCCTCGTGATCGTGCTGTTCCTCGCCTTCGGGTATCTCGGGATCCGGACGTCGCTCGGCGCGCCGGACACCTTCGGCGCCCTGCTGGCCGCCGGCATCACCGCCTGGATCTGCATCCAGGCGTTCATCAACATCGGGGTCGTGGTCGGGCTCATCCCCGTGACCGGCATCCCGCTGCCGTTCGTCTCCGCGGGTGGCTCGTCGCTGATCATCAGCTTCGCAGCGGTGGGCATCCTGCTCTCGGTGTCACGCGAAACGGTCGAGAAAGGAACCTGGAACGATGCGCCTGCTGATCGCGGGCGGCGGAACGGGCGGGCACATCTACCCGGCCCTGGCCGTCGCCCGATCGCTCCGCGCTCGAGCCGGCGCGCCTGAGCTCGGCTGGCTGGGCGGGCACCGCGGTCTCGAGCGGTCCATCGTCCCCGGTGCGGGCATCCGGCTCACCCGGCTCCTGCTGCGCTCCCTGCGGTCGGCTGGGCGGGACATCCATCTCGTCCTCGACCCGCTGCGCCTCGGCCTGTCCGTGCCGCAGGCGTTCCTCCTGCTGCTGCTCCGGCGGCCGGCCGCGATCTTCACGACGGGCGGCTACGTCGCGATCCCGACCCTCCTCGCGGCGTCCGTGCTCCGCATCCCGAGCGTGCTCTGGGAGGGCAACGTGGTGCCGGGGCGCTCGGTGCGCTTCGTCGCGGCGCGGGCGACGGTGCTCGCCGTGAGCCACGCCGAGACCGCGACCGCGCTCGGCCATCCCCGGGCGTTCGTGACGGGAACGCCGATCCGCGAGCTGGGCAGGATCGACGTCGATGCCGCGCGCGCCCACTTCGGCGGCGGGCCGGGAGAGCGGATCCTGCTTGTGTTCGGCGGCTCGCAGGCCGTGCGCCGGATCAACGACGCGGTCTTCGCGGGGCTGCCGCGGCTGGTGGAACGCGTGCGCGTCGTCCACGTGACCGGCGAGGACGGCTACGCGCCGGCGATCGCGGCGCGCGAGACGCTGCCGGCCGGCCTGCGCGACCGCTACCGCCCGTACCCGTTCCTGCACGACGACATGACCCTGGCCCTCGCGGCGGCGGACCTCGCGGTGGGCCGCGCCGGCGCGTCGACGCTCGCCGAGGCGGCGGCCTTCGCGCTGCCGACCGCGATCGTGCCGTATCCGCACGCGGCCGGCCACCAGCGTCGCAACGCCGAGGCGTTCGCCGCGGCCGGTGCGGCGATCCTCGTCGAGGACGAGGACCTGGACGCGGATCGCCTGGTGGAGGTCGCGGGTCTCCTCGCCGACCCCGCGCGCCATGCCGCGATGTCGGCCGCGGCGCGCGACCTCGCCCGACCCGATGCCGCCGACGCCGTGGCCGAGCTCGTCCTGGCGGTCGCGCTGCGCGAGCCGCTGCCCTCGCAGGCGGACATCGTCGCGATGGCCCGCGGGAGCCGCCCGTGACGGGCCCGACCGCGGGCGTCCCGTTCGACGCGATCGCCACGGGCACGGACATCCAGCGGCGGATCGGGGTCAAGACCTCGCGCGACGAGCCGCTCGCACGGTTCACGACGATGCGCGTCGGCGGGCCGGCCGACCTGTTCGCGGTCATCCACAACGCGTTCGAGCTGCGCGCGCTGGTGAAGTTCGCGCGCGCACGCGCGATCCCGTACACCATCCTCGGGCGCGGCTCGAACCTCGTGATCGCGGACGCCGGGATCCGGGGCCTCGTGATCCAGGCCCGCGCCGAGGGCACGAAGGTGGACGGGGAGCGCTACCACGCCGAGGCCGGCGTCCCGATGGCCCGCGCCGCGACCGAGACCCAGAAGGCCGGGCTGACCGGCCTCGAGTACGGCCTCGCGATCCCGGGCACCGTCGGCGGGGCCGTCTGGGCCAACGCCGGCGCGCACGACAACGAGACCGCCGCCGTCCTCGAGTCCGCGACCGTCCTGCTGGCCGACGGGACCGAGCGCGAGCTGGCCAGGGACGAGCTCGGGTTCCGGTACCGCCACAGCCGGTTCAAGGACGCTCCCGAGGTCCCGTCGGGCGGTCCCGCGGAGATCGTGATGAGCGCGGTGTTCCGCCTCACGCGCGCGGATCCCGCCGAGATCAAGCGGCGGCTGGACGAGATCCGCCACTGGCGGCAGGCGCACCAGCCCCTGGGGCTGCCGTCTGCCGGGTCCGTGTTCCGCAACCCGGACGGCGACTCGGCCGGACGGCTCATCGACGAGCTCGGGCTGAAGGGGTTCCGCATCGGCGGTGCCGTGGTCTCCGAGAAGCACGCGAACTTCATCGTCAACGACCAGCGGGGGACGGCCGCCGACGTCCGTCGCCTCGCCGAGCACGTCCGCCGCGAGGTCCGCGAGCGGCACGGCATCGAGCTGCAGTTCGAGGTCGAGTTCATCGGGGAC
This sequence comes from Chloroflexota bacterium, assembly GCA_025935655.1. Taxonomy (GTDB): domain Bacteria; phylum Chloroflexota; class Limnocylindria; order Limnocylindrales; family CSP1-4; genus CAIXZV01. The sequence continues at coordinate 3,334 of JAICUV010000300.1, forward strand.
TGGTCCGGCTGGACCGAGGAGACCGCCTGATGCCGGTGCCGCCCGTGGGCCACGAGCCCGCCGCAACACCCGTCGCCGTCGTGTTCGGCGGACCCTCGGCGGAGCACGACGTGTCCGTGGTCTCGGGGACCGCGATCGGGGAGGCGCTCCTGGACGCCGGCTACCCGGTCTCCTCCTGGTACATCGACCTCGACGGCGGCTGGTGGTGGCTGCCCGACGGGCACCGGCGCGAGGGCCGACCGCAGGCCGACTACGACGACCCGGCGGCGCTCGGCGCGACGGGTCCCAGCCTGGCCGGCGAGGCGCTCGCGTCCCTGGCGGCGCAGGAGCCCCGGCCGGTCGTGTTCATCGCCCTCCACGGGCCGTTCGGCGAGGACGGGACGGTGCAGGCGCTGTGCGAGGCGGCAGGGCTCGCGTACACGGGATCCGGCGTCACCGCCAGCGCGATCGGCATGGACAAGGCGGTGTTCAAGCGGCTCGTGCGCGGGCTCGGGCTCCCCGTCGTGGACTGGCGGGAGGTGCGTGC
>JAICUV010000133.1 GCA_025935655.1 Chloroflexota bacterium
AAGGCCGCGGCCCAGACCGTGCTCGTCACCGCGCGCGACGACCCGCTCCTCGCCCAGTGGCAGTACGGCCTCGGGCGGTCGGTGGCGTGGACGTCGGACTCGACGGGGCGCTGGGCCAAGAACCTGATCGGCTGGACGGGCTTCTCGACCTTCTTCAGCCAGATGGTGGGCTGGACGTTCCCGGGCGAGGAAAGCGGCGGCATCGAGGCGTCGTTCGTGGACCGCGGCGGGCGCACGTACCTGCGCGTCCAGAGCGTCAACGAGGACGGCTCGGCGCGCGACTTCTACCGGACGCAGGTCGCACTCGTGGGCCCCGACCTCGCGACCGCGACCGTCGACCTCAGCCAGGTCGCGCCCGGCGTGTACGAGTCGCCGGTGACCTCGCTCGAGAGCGGCGCGTACGCCGTGCGGGTCACCCAGACCAAGGCCGGCGCACCGTCACTGGGCCGGACGCTGGGCCTGGTTGCGCCGACCCCGGCCGAGTACCGGCTGCTGGGCGCCAACGAGGCGCTCATGGCGGCGATGCGCAACGCGACGGGTGGCCGCGAGCTCGCCCTGCCGGCCGACGCCTGGGTCCACGACCTCCAGACCACCAGCCGGTTCACCGACCTGTGGCCGCTGCTCCTCGTGCTCGCGCTGCTGCTGTGGCCGCTCGACATCGCGCTCCGGCGCGTGTCGCTCGGGCGTCGGGAGCTCGCCGACGGGCGGGCCTGGGTCTCGGACCGGGTCCGGGGCCGTCGCGTCGCCCGCAGGACGCAGCAGACCGCGGACCTGTTCGCCGCACGCGAGCGCGCAGGCGCGGCGGGCGCCCGGGCCGCGATCGTGCGCCAGGCCGCGGAGCGTCCGGGCGGAATCGCACCCGCGGACCGGGCCGCCGCATCCGCGGCTGGGCCGACACCCCCGGGTCAGGCCGACGCACCAGCGGGCGCGCCCGCGGTGGCGTCGGCGAAGGCCGCGGCCGCCCCGCCCCCGCCACCAGTGGTGTCGAAGGCGCCGCCGCCCGTCGCCCCACCCCCGGCCCCAGCGCCGGCCGCCGCGCAGGCGGCACCGTCCCGGCCCGAGGCGCCGGACGCCGTCGGCGATGACACCCTCGCCCGGCTGCGCGAGGCGAAGCGCCGGTCCCGGGGCTGAGGCACGGCGGCGCCCGGCGAATCGGACCCGCGCGGGCGGCCGGGCGCTGCGAGAATGTCGCCACGCTCGTCGGCACGGAGACCCGGCCCGGGCTCGCAGGGGGTGATACCCAGCAACATGCACGGTTTCAGCGCGCTCACACGTGGTCTCGGGAGGCCGGTCTCGCTGATCCTGGCCGCGGCGCTCATGCTGCCGGTGGCCACGGCGCCGGTCGCCGCCGCCGGCGGACCCGGAACGCATGCCGACTTCGCCCGTGGCGTGACGCGGTCGGCCAAGGCATCGCGGATCTCGGGTCGCGACGCGGCCATCGCGACCCGTGAACACCCACGGAAGACGTCCGCGGGCCGATCGGCCCTCGCCCGACCCGACGGCATCGCACGTGGCACGGCCGGCAGCACCGCGACGCGCTCGTCCGACGTGCGCTCACCCCGCGTCGTCGCGGGGCCCGGCCTCGTGTCGACCCACCGGTTCGACGGGATCGACCAGGTGACCGTCGGCTACGAACCGCCCGACCCGTGGGTCGCGGTCAACGCGACGAACATCGTGCAGACGACCAACGGGCTCGTCCGCGTCTCGACGCGAGCCGGCCAGGAGCTGGCATCCATCGCCACGTGGTCGCTGTTCGTCGTCCCCGCCGGCTACGGCGATTCGGACCCGCGCATCATCTGGGACGCCTACCACGGCCGGTGGGTCGGCGTGCTGATCTACTTCGACGACCCGACCTTCTCGGACAACCATCTCGTGGTCGCGGTGTCCGACGGGAGCAACCCGCTCGGCTCGTGGACCTCGTTCGACTTCGCGTACGGCAACACGCTGCCCGACTATCCGGGCATCGTCTCCTCGTCCGACAAGATCGCCGCGACGGCGAACGAGTACGTCGACGGCTCGAGCTATGCCGGCAGCAGCGTGCTGACGATGCCGTGGTCGGCGATCCTGCAGGGCACGGATCTCAGCGCGACCCACGCGATCGAGTCGACGGCCTGGAACCTCCGCCCCGGTCGCATCACCGGCACGGCGGCCGACATCTGGTTCGTCTACGAGAGCGGTGACACGGGCTACCTGAAGACGCTCCGCATCAGCGGCAGCGGGACCTCGCCCACCTACGCGGTCGCCGACGTCGCGATCCCCAACGGCAACGGCCTCGCGAACGCGCCGCGCCAGCCGGGTGATGCGGACGGGATCGCGCAGGCCGACGACGGCCGGATCCCCGACGCCGTGTGGCGCAGCAACAAGCTGTGGTTCGCGCGGACGGTCCCCTACGCGTTCAACGGGACCGACGACGACCTCGCCGTGGAGGTCGTGAGCCTCACCACGAGCACGACCGTGGCACCGGTCGTGGCCCTCGACGTCGTCTGGGGCGGACCCAGCGGCACGGACTCGTTCTCGCCGGGCGTGGGGATGTCCGGCTCCGGGACGGCATTCGTGGCCTGGTGCAGCTCGAGCGCCACCGAGCCGCCGTCCGTGCGGGCCATCGCCTACCCCCCGACGGCCGGCGCCCAGGGTCCCATCGAGGTCGCCACGAGCGATGGCAGCTATACGGGCGCGCGATGGGGCGACTTCGCGGGTCTCGCCACCGATCCGTCGGGCACCGACACCGTGTGGCAGACCCACGAGACCGTCACCGCCGACGGGACATGGCGGACGGAGGTCTCGAGGCTCGTGTTCGATCAGACCTACCCGACGGCGACGGCCCCGAAGCAGGCGCTGATCAAGGGCACCTCCATCAGCCAGTACAGGGCCTACCCGGCGACCGTGCCGGTCAAGGTGACCTGGACGGGAGCGGATCCCGGCAGCGGGATCACCCGCTACTGGCTGGAGCAGAACGACCACGGCTCCGGCTTCGGCCTCGCCGCGACCACGACGTCGGCTTCGTACATCAACCAGCACACCTGGAAGCCGGCCGGGTCGTCGGTCAACAGCAGCTGGCAGTACCGGGTCACGCCGCAGGACGACGGGGGCAACTCCGGGACGTCGGCCACCGGGTCCCTGCTGACCCCCACGGGCTACCAGCAGTCCACGAGCTCGTTCACGTACAGCTCCGGCTGGACGAGCTCGAGCAACGCGAGGTACAGCGGTGGTTCCGTCAAGTACTCCTCGAAGACCGGCGCGTCTGCGAGCTTCCGGACGTCCGGACGCTCGTTCGGCTTCGTCACGACCCGGAGCTCGACCCGGGGCAAGGTGAAGGTGTACGTCGACGGCTCGTACAAGGGGACGATCACCCTCAAGAGCTCCACCACCAAGTACCGCTACATCGCGTACGCGATCACGTTCACGTCCACGGCGACCCACACGGTCAAGCTCGTCGTCGCGAGCGGCCGGGTGGACGTGGACGCGTTCATGGTCCTCAAGTAGGGCGTCCCGCGCGGCGCCCGGGGCGCCAGCTCGACGCATCACGACGGCCGGTCGGGACCGGTGCTAGCCTCCGGGCATGGCACCTTCACCCGCCGGCCGTCGGCCGTTTCCGGCCGCCCTCCGCGCGGCGCTGCTCATGGTCGCGGTCGTCGTGCTCACGGGGTGCGGGCAGCTCCTCGGCACCGAGCCACCGCCCACCCCGACCGACTTTCCCGGGCTCACGAGCCGCATGAAGCTGGCCGGGATCACCCTCGCGGACTGGGTCTCCGGCGACGCCGGCTGCACCGACCCGAACCTCGTGCCCGCGTCGATCAGCTTCAACGCGACCGGCCTGGACCAGGCGACGCCGGTGAAGCTGTACCTGTACGTGTTCCGGAACCGGGACGCATGGGAGCGCCATCGCGACGCGATCGGGCCGTGCGCCCAGTCGTGGGTCACGGATCCGCAGACGTACGAGGAGATCCAGGAGTCGCCGTACGTCCTCGCGGGCCAGGGACCGTGGGCGCCCGGCTTCGAGGCCGCGGTCCGCTCCGTCCTCGCATCGGCGGCGGGCACCGGCGGCTGATCCATCGCCGACCCACCACAACGTCTCCGCACCATCGCGGGTGAGGGTCCTGCGTGGGTACTGGCGCGGACTCGACGCGACCGCACTCGACCACACCGGGACCATGACCCCGCTCCTACACGGCGCGGGACGACAGACCCGTCGAAGCGGTGCGTGCATGCGCCGATCCTCCGGGCATGGACATCACGACCCGCCGCCGACGCGCCCTCTCGACAGCGCTTGCCCTGTTCCTCGCGATCGAGTCCGTGTCCGCGGTCGCCGCGGTGGCGGTCGCCGGGCGTGACTCCGGCGCGGGCAGCCGCCACGAGCTGCCGGCAGCGGCTCCCGCCGGCGTCGTCCAGGCCGCGCAGGGCGCCGGGGACGCGCTCGCGCCCGCGGCCGCGACGGTCGTCGCCCGGACGGTCAGCGAGGACCCCGACAGCGCGGGGGCCGGGCCGCAGCGGACCACCGCGGCGCCGGCGCCCGCCCGCTCGTTCGCGCCCCGGCTCGCCATCGCCAAGGTCAAGGCACCCAGGTCCCATGGCTCGGCGGCCGGGTCCTCCTCGTCCTCGGCGGCATCCTCCGCCAGCCACAAGGGGCGCAACCACTTCTGGTTCCCCTCGCTCGGCATCAACCGGGCGGTCTACAGCTATCCGTGCAGCCGGAGCCGTGAGCCCGACAACCTCGTCTACCGCTGGGGCTGCGCCGGGGCGAACAACGTCTATCTCCTGGGCCATGCCTGGGGCGTCTTCAAGCCGCTCCACGACGCGTACGTCGGCGGCCGGCTCCACGCCGGGATGAAGGCCTACTACGCCGACAACGGCGGGCGGACGCACACCTACGTCGTGAAGTGGTGGAAGCTCACCAAGCCCACGACGTCCGCGAGCTGGGCGTGGGCCTCGCAGAGCGTGCCGTCGATGACGCTCCAGACCTGCGTGGGCTCGAACAGCCAGTACCGGGTGATGGTCCGCCTCGTCGAGGTCCGCTGACCGCGCCCGGTCAGACGACCCGCAGCCCGAGGATCCTGCGTGCGATCACGAGGCGCTGGACCTGGCTCGTCCCCTCCCCGATCTCGGTGAGCTTCGCGTCCCGCAGGAATCGTTCGACCTTGTACTCCTCGACGTAGCCGTAGCCCCCGTGGACCTGGATCGCCGCGTTGGTGACCCGTGACGACACCTCGGACGCGAACAGCTTCGCCTGCGCGGCCGCCAGCCCGTAGTCGCGCCCCTGGTCCTTGAGCCACGCGGCGCGGTAGACGAGGGCCCGCGCCGCCTCGATCTCCGTGGCCATGTCGGCGATCATGAACGCGACACCCTGGAACGAGCCGATGGGCCGCCCGAACTGCTCGCGCTCGCGGGCGTACGGGACCGACGCGTCGAACGCCGCCTGGGCCAGTCCCAGGGCGAGGGCTGCAATCGAGATCCGGCCGCCGTCGAGCACCTTGAGGAACGCCTTGAACCCGGCCCCCTCCTCGCCCAGGAGGTTGGCCGCGGGGACGCGGACGCCGTCGAGCTGGAGCTCGCCCGTCGCGCTCGCATGGAGGCCCATCTTCTCCTCGAGCCGCCCCACGCCGAACCCGGGCGTGTCCGCCGGGACGATGAACGCGGAGATGCGCGCGCTACCGTCGTCGTTGGCACCGGTGCGCGCGGTCAGGATGTAGAGGCCCGCCTGGCCGGCGTTCGTGATGAACCGCTTCTGGCCGTCGATGACCCACGTCCCGCCGTCCGGGCCGGGCTCGTGGCGAGCCGTCGTCCGGGTGCCGCCGGCGTCGGACCCGGCCATCGGCTCCGTCAGCCCGTACGCGCCGAGCATGCGTCCCGAGGCGAGCGGCGGCAGGAACCGGTCGCGCTGCTCGTCCGTCGCCGCGATGAGCAGCGGCCCGCAGCCCAGGCTGGTGTGTGCGGCGACGATCAGGCCGAGCGAGCCCCAGACGCGGCCGATCTCCTCGATCGCGATCGCGTACGACAGCGTGTCCATGCCCGCCCCGCCCCAGCGCTCCGGGACGTTGATCCCGAGCCAGCCGAGCTCGCCGATCCGGCGCACGATGTCGACGGGAAACCGCCGGGCACGCTCGTGCTCGTCGACGACCGGCGCGACCTCGTCGGTCATGAACGCGCGGATGGTGTCCCGCAGCAGGACGTGGTCGGGCGAGAGATCGAAGTCCATGGCCGCATGCTACCTCGCGCCACCGCCGGCCCCGCGGCACGCCCGGCGGCCGTTCTTGCTAGCCTCTCCCCGCATGTCCGAGCCCGCCGCCTCCCCGCCCGCGACTGCCGGCCCCGCGATCCCCGGTGCCGGCGGCGCACCCGCGTCCGCGCTCCGACGGGCGATCCTCCTCCACCTCCGGCGAGCCGGCCCCACCGCGCCCGACGCCATCGCGGTCGCGCTCGGAGCGTCCCGGTCGGGCGTCGCGCAGCAGCTCCGCGCGCTCGACGCGGCGGGCCTCGTCACGCGGACGACGGTGCGTCACGGTGTCGGGCGGCCGCGCCACCTGTACGACGTCACGCCCCTCGCCCAGGACCTGTTCCCGTCCAACTACGACGGCCTCGCGACGGGGCTGCTCGCCGCGATCCTGGAGATCGGCGGGGACGCGCTGCTCGAGGACGTGTTCGCGGCCCGCCGCCGGCAATCGGAGGTCCGGCTACGCCAGGAGCTGGACGCGACGCTGCCGCCCGGCGCGTCGCTCGTGGACCGGGTCCGGGAGCTCGCCCGGCTGCAGGACGAGCTCGGCTATCTCGCCGAGGCGCGCGTGGACGCGGACGGGATCCGCCTGCTGGAGCACAACTGCGCCGTGCTCGACGTCGCGTCCGCGAACCCGGCCGCGTGCCAGGCGGAGCTGGAGCTGTTCCGGAGCGTGCTGGGCGCGGACGTCGAGCGAGTCCGGCACATCGCCGCGGGCGATCGCTGCTGCGACTACCGCGTGGGGCCCGTCGGCGCGACCGAGGGGTAGCGCGAGGGCGGAGCCGTCGCCGGCCCCGTCCTCCGTCGCGTCACGCCGTCGCCCGGTTGAACGCGCGCGACGCGACCCAGATCGAGAGCGCCGCGCAGACGACCATGATCGTGATCCCGCTCAGCACGTCCGGGTCGCCCCACTGCGCGTTGAACAAGGCGCGGATCGCGAGCACCGCGTGGTACAGCGGGTTGAGCGACGCGACGGTGCGCAACCACTCCGGGGCGAACGACATCGGGAGCATCACCCCGGACAGGAGCAGCAGCGGCAGCGCGATCGCCTGGGTCAGGGGGGCCAGGGCGTCCTCGCTGCCGATCACCAGCGCCATCGCGTAGGACACCGGGCCGAGCACGAGGCCGATGAGCGCGAGCAGCAGGAACGCGACCACGAGGCCGGCCGGGTCGATCCGCAGGCCGAGCGGGATCGACACGACCACCAGCACGAGCCCCTGGAACATGAACACCACGACGTCGCGGAGCGTGCGCCCGAGGACGGCCGCGGTGCGGCTCATCGGCGTGACCCGCATCCGCTCCACGACCCCCGAGCGCATCTCGCTGATGAACCCGAAGCCCACGAAGGTGGACCCGAACAGGGCGGTCATGACGAGCAGGCCGGGCCCGAACGTGTTGAACGCGCCGCCCGACGGGAAGCCGGGCACGGACGACAGGCTGTCGAGCAGCGGCCCGAACAGGACCAGGTAGACGAACGGCTGCATGACGCCCGCGATGAGCCAGGCCGGCTGGCGGACGGTGAGCCCGAGGGAACGGCGGAACACCAGCCAGGTGTCGTGGAGGACGCGCACGGGAGAGGATCCTTTCTCGATGGTCGGCGCCAGGGCGGCCGCGGTCATGCCGCCTCCTCCCGCAGGGAGCGGCCGGTCTGCCGCAGGAACACGTCGTCGAGGCTGGGCCGGTGGAGGGACAGGGTCTGGGGAGCGAGGCCCTGGGCATCGAGGAGCCGCAGGACGGCCGGGAGGCTCGCCTCGCCGTCGGTCACGTAGAGCCGGACGAGACCCTCGGCGACGGTCGCCTCGCGCACGAACGGCTGCGCCGCGAGGAGCTGCCGCACGAGCTCCGCGGACTGGGCGACACCCACGGTGATGACGTCGCCCGCGATGGCGTGCTTGAGCTCGGCCCCGGTCCCGCCCGCGACGATCCGGCCGTGGTCGATGATCGCCAGGCGGTCACACAGGGCGTCCGCCTCCTCGAGGTAGTGGGTGGTGAGGAACACCGTGGTGCCGCCGTCGCGGAGGCGGCGCACCTCGTCCCACATCCGCGCCCGGGCCTGGGGATCCAGTCCGGTCGTCGGCTCGTCGAGGAACAGGACGACCGGCCGGTGGACCATCCCCAGGCCGACGTCCAGCCGGCGGCGCATGCCCCCGGAGTAGGTCTCGATGGGACGGTCCGCCGCGTCGGCGAGCTCGAGGGCGTCCAGGAGCTCGGCGGCCCGCGCATGCGAGTCCGCGCCCGACAGGCCGAACAGCCGGCCCTGCATCACCAGCTCTCCCCGCCCGCTCATGCGCGGGTCGGTGCCGCCGGTCTGGGCGACGTAGCCGATGCGCCGCCGGACGGCCGGGGCCTGGGTGGCAACGTCGAGCCCCGCGACGCGGGCGACGCCCGACGTGGGCGGCAGGAGCGTGGAGAGGATCCGGAGCGTGGTGGTCTTGCCCGCCCCGTTGGGCCCGAGGAAGCCGAAGATCGTGCCCGCCTCGACCCGCAGGTCGACGCCGGCCACGGCCTCCACCGCCTCGTCCTTGCTGCCGAAGGTCCGCCGCAGGGCCTCCGTCTCGATGACCGGCTCACGCATGGTCGTGCTCGTCGGCGTCGCGCGCCGCGTAGTACAGCCCGAGCACGAGGGTGGCGACCACCGCTCCCCCCACGAGCGCGGGCCGCGCAAAGAACGCGAGGGCGACGATCGACGTCAGCCACGCGCCGGGCGCCACGATGTCGGCCTGCTGCCGCTTGAGTCCCACGGGTTCGATCCTCCTTGGCGGCCGCGAC
>JAICUV010000352.1 GCA_025935655.1 Chloroflexota bacterium
CAGGTCACGGGCGGCCTGTGGTCGTTCATCCCGGGCGCGTACAACGCGCTCGTCCACTGCACGCCGGAGCAGCGGCGCCGCTACCTGGACCCCAGCCTGCGCGGCGAGCGGACGGGTAGCTACGCGATCACCGAGGCCGGCCAGGGCTCCGACGCCCGCACGCTGACCGCGACCGCCGTCCGGGACGCCGCCACCGGGGAGTACATCCTCAACGGCGAGAAGTGGTTCGTGACCGGCCCATCGGACACGGACTTCATGATCTTCCACTGCCACCTGCTCGAGGGTGACCTGCGGCTGCCGACGCTGTTCCTCGTGGACTACGACGCGCCGGGCGTCACCCAGACCGCGGACCCCGACTACACCCACACGTTCGCGGACCGCCACCCGCAGTTCGTCCTGACCGACGTCCGCGTCCCGGCCGACGCGATGCTCGGCGCCAAGGGCGAGGCGGACGTCATGACCAACGAGTGGTTCGTGGAGGAGCGGCTGCACATCGGGGCCCGCTGCTCGGGGGCGATGGAGCGGCTGCTCACGCTGGCGGTCGCGTGGGCCACGGAGCGGATCCAGTTCGGCGAGCGGATCTACGACTTCCAGGGCGTGAGCTTCCCGCTCGCGGACTCGGCCGCGGACGCCTCGGCGGCGCGGCTGCTGACGCGCGAGGCAGCCGCCCTCATGGACGCGGGCGCGAACCCCAAGGTGGTCCACGCCAAGGCGAGCGTCGCGAAGCTGTTCGCGTCCGAAGCGGCGTGGCGCTGCGCGGACCGGGTGGTCCAGGTGTTCGGCGGACGCGGCTACATGCGCGAGTTCCCCGCCGAGCGATACCTCCGCGAGCTCCGCGTGGACCGGATCTGGGAGGGCACGTCAGAGATCCAGCGGCTCGTCATCGCGCGGGCGCTCGAGAAGCGCGGCGTGGACGCGGTCGTCGGATAGGCGCCGCGGCGCCGCGTCCCGTGCCCAGCGACCTCGCCCCCGCCATCGACCTCCGGCCGCTGTTCGCGCCGCGCTCGATCGCGGTCCTGGGCGCCAGCCCGCGCTCGACGCTCGGCCTCACCGTCCGCGACAACCTGCGCGCGATGGGCAGCGAGACCCGCTGCTGGTTCGTCAACCCGCGCTACGCGGAGATCCACGGCGAGCGCGCCTACCCGACCCTGGCCGACCTGCCCGAGCGCCCGGACACGGTGATCCTCGCCGTCAACCCGTTGCGGGCGACGCGCTTCGCCCAGGAGGCGGCCGACGCCGGCGTCCCGAGCCTCGTGATCCCGGGCGGCGGCGTGGTCGAGGGCGGCGAGGCGGCCGCGGCGATGCAGCGCGAGGTCCGCGACATCGCGATCCGCCACGGGATCGCGCTGCTCGGGCCCAACTGCATGGGCATGGTCGACTGGACGACGAACACCACCAACTACATCGGGGACGTGAACCCGTGGCTCAGGCGCGGGCACGTCGCGGGGCTCGCGCAGTCGGGGAGCGTGACCGACGCGTTCATCCACTCGCCGGGCACGCGGATCGGCTACAGCCGGATCGTCAGCGTCGGCGCGGAGGTCGTGCTCGACCTGTGCGACTACCTCGCCTACTGCCTGGACGATCCCGAGACGCACGCGGTCATGCTGTTCGTCGAGGGGTTCAAGCGCCCGGAGCGGTTCCTCGCGCTCGCGGACCGCGCCCTCGAGCTGGGCAAGCCGATCCTCGCGGTCAAGGTCGGCCGCTCGCAGCAGGCCCAGGACGCCGCGATCGCCCACAGCGGCAGCCTCGCGGGCGAGGACCGGGTGACCGACGCGGCGCTCGATGCCGCGGGGGTCATCCGCTGCGACGACCTCGACGAGCTCATGGAGGCGGCCGAGCTCGTCGCGGGGATGGGCCGGCTGGGGCGCGGGATCGGACGCGGCCGCACGGGCGTGGTGACCGTGTCCACGGGCGAGGCCTCGCTCGTCGCGGACCTCGCGGAGCGGACCGGGCTGGACCTCCCGCCCGTGCCGGACGCCGCTCGCGAGGCGATCCTCCGGGACCTGCCCACGATGGGCTACATCGGCAACCCCCTGGACCCGTGGGGCGCGGACGAGGCCACGGCCGCGTACGGGGCGTGCTTCGAGGCACTCGCGGCATCAGGGGCCTACGACGTCCTCGCGATCGTCCACGACTCGCCGTTCCGCGATCTCCCGTCCGAGGTGGAGGTGGCCCACGACGTCTCGCGGGCCCTCATCGACGCGACGGCCGCCCGCCCGGACATCCTCCCGGTCTACGTCTCGCTGACGTCGGGCGACGTGAGCGAGCAGACGAAGGCGACGCTCGACGCCGCGGGCGGCATGCCGATGCTCCGGGGCGCGCTCGAGGCGTTCGGGGCGATCGGCCGGATGGCGTGGTGGGAGCGGCGCCGCGGCGAGCGGGACGGCGCGATGCCGCGCAGGGCGGAGTGGGCGGCCCTCGCCGCGAGCCGGCTCCCGTGGGGCGTGGACGACACGCCGGACCCGCTCGCGCGCGAGGCGGCGGCGTCGGCGCGGGTCGCCCTCCCGGAGCGGGAGAGCCTGACGCTCCTGGCGGCCGCCGGTGTCCCCGTGACGTCGGTGCACGCCGTGCCCGCCGACGACGATGGCGATCCGGCCGTGGCCGCCTGGCGCGTGCTCGGGGCGGGTCCCGTCGCGCTCAAGCTCGATGCCCAGGACCTCGCGCACAAGACGGAGGCGGGCGGCGTGCGCCTTGATCTCTCTGACGAGGCCGGGATCCGCGCGGCGGCCCGCGACCTCCGCGACGCCGCGGCACGCGCCGGGATCGCGCTGCGTGGCCTCCTCGTCGAGCCGATGGCCCCGCCCGGCGTCGAGCTGATCGTGG
>JAICUV010000112.1 GCA_025935655.1 Chloroflexota bacterium
CCCGACTCGCGCGACGCTCGGCATTGTGCGTCGCCGCACGGCGGCGCGCACGCCGTCCGTGCAAGCTTGCGGTGCGAGGTGACACCGCCCCGTTCGGCGCGGAGGTGCCCGGCGACGATCCTGCCGCGGAACGGATGACGCGGCGCTGGCGCCCCCGGCAGGAATCGAACCTGCGACCAACCGCTTAGAAGGCGGCTGCTCTATCCGCTGAGCTACGGGGGCGAACCGGTGTGAGTCTACGCGCGCATGCCGCCCGCGGGCACGGGGCCGGAGTCCTGCTGCCTGCCAGGGGAACCATCGGAATGGGGCATCTGCCCCATGGCGGACCCCTCGATCCCTGGTGCTATGCTCCGGGCCCCTCGCGCGGGGAGCCCACGCCCGCGCGGCCGTCGAGCCCGGGAATGCCCGACCGAATCATCGACAAGGGACAGCTCGCCCTCGAGCTGCCCAGCACCCTCCCCGCGATCGCGATCGAGCCCGAGTGGAAGGGCCAGCCCCGCCTGTGGGGCCACAGCCTCCACCCGATGTGCTCGTACCTCGCGAGCTTTCCGGCCGCGCTCGCGCATGCCTTCATCGCGCGCTACAGCCGGCCGGGCGACGTCGTGCTCGACCCGTTCGCGGGCCGTGGCACCGCGCCGCTCCAGGCGCTCGCCGAGGGACGCATCGGCGTCGGCAACGACCTCAACCCGCTGGCCCAGGTCCTGACCGCGGCCAAGGTGGAGCCCGGGCTCCCCGCGGAGACGCGCACGAGGCTCGCGGCGCTCCGGCTCGCCTGGAACGCGGATGCCGTGGCGTGGCTCGCGCTCGGCGAGCGGGTGGTGGCCCACCCGGACGGCCCGGGGGTCGGGGTGCCGGCACCCGGCTCCGGCCGCGGGCCGGACGCGGCGGACGAGGCCGTCCCGATCGAGGTTGCCCTCGCGTTCCATCCGCGCACCCTCGGCCAGCTGCTGTTCCTGCGCAGCCGGCTCGACCTCGAGGATCGCGTGGACCGCTTCCTCGCTGGCGCGCTCGCCGGGATCCTCCACGGCAAGACGCCGTCCTACCTGTCCACGATCATGCCCAACACGTTCAGCATGGCGCCACGCTACGTGCGCGACTTCGTGGCCCTCCACGGCTACGAGCCGCCGGATCGCGACGCGTTCGACGCGCTGTCGGCGAAGCTCGACCGCCTGTATCGCCAGCCGCTGCCCAGCTCGACGGGCATCGCGCTCGCCGGTGATGCGCGGACCGCCGGCCGGCGAGCGCGCGCCGCGCTCCGTTCACGGGGTCTGCCGGACCGGGCGCGGCTCGTGCTGACCTCGCCGCCGTACCTGCGGGTCCTCAAGTACGGCTACTACAACTGGCTCCGCACGTGGCTCCTCGGCTTCGACGCCAGGGCCATCGACGCGGCGCTCGACGATGCCCACCACCGCGAGCCGTGGATGGCGTTCATGCGCGAGGTCCTGGCGGACCTGCGGCCGGCCCTCACCGACGACGGCATCGCCGTCCTCGTGATCGGCGACGTGGAGATGGACCGCGGCAAGCCGTCGACCAGCGGCCACCTCCTCGCCGAGCGGGTCTGGGAGGAGGCCGCGTTCCCCGCCGGCTACCGTCTCGCGGGGCTCGTGCGCGACGAGGTGGCGGCCAACCGCAAGATGACCCGACTGTGGGGCGACGAGGCCGGCAAGGCCACCAAGACGGACCGGATCCTCGTCCTCGGCGCCACCGACGCCGGCCGCCGACGGGCCCTCGCGGGCGCCGACCTGCCGCTCGACTGGACCTGGCCGCCTACCCGGCTGCGCCCGCTGTAACGAATGGTCCCGATCGAGGGGCCACGAGGCCCGAGTCCCGGCCGCGGGCCGGGGTACGATCATCGCGAAGACCGATGGCCGCTCGATCCCCCCGCACCCGTCCCGCCGGCTCACGCCCGCGCGCGTTCGCGTTGCTCGCGGCGGTGGTCGCCCTCGCACTCGGTGCGGCCGTGGCCGCGCCGCTCGCGCGTGCGCTGAGCGAGCCGCCGCGGCTCCAGGACCGCGTGACCGACCAGGCGGACGTCCTGTCGGCCGACGACGAGGCCGAGATCACCCAGGCCCTCACCCGGCTGGAGGACGACCACTCGATCCACCTGTTCGTGGCGTTCATCGACACGACCGGCGACGCGACCGTCACGGCGTTCACCGAAGACACCGCGGCCGCGAGCTCGCTCGGCGGCAACGACGCGCTGCTGCTCGTCGCGGTCGAGGACCGCTCGGACGCGATGTGGGTGGGTGATGCGCTGGACGAGGTCACGAACGACGAGATCGACTCGATCCTGTCCGGCAGCGTGGAGCCGCGCCTCGCGGACGGCGACTTCGCCGGGGCCGTGGTCGCGGGCGCGGAGGCGCTGGGCGAGGCATCCGTCGCCGTCGTCGTGCCCACGGTCCCGCCCGAGCAGCCGCAGCCGACGACGGTCCCAGAGGGCGGTAGCACTGACGGCAACGCGTCGGACGGGTTCAACCTCACGCCGGTCATCGCGATCCTGCTGCTCCTCGGCGGCGCGTTCCTCATCGCGCGCACCCTGCTCGACCGCCGGGCCAAGGGCCGGCAGGCCAAGGCAACCCACGACAAGCTGAGCCAGGACGCGAACCGGGCGCTCCTCGCGTCCGACGAGGCGCTCAAGGATGCCGCCAACGACGTCGAGTTCGCGGCCGCCCAGTGGGGCGAGGACGAGGTGACGGCCTACCGCCTCGCCATCGCGAATGCCACGGGCGAGCTCCGGACCGCCTTCGAGATCCGACAGCGCCTCGACGACGCCGAGCCGGAGACCCCGCCCGAGCAGGCATCCATGCTCCAGGAGATCCTCGCTCGCACGGGCACCGTGCAGCGGCTGCTCGACGAGCAGGAGCAGCGGTTCGACCAGCTTCGGGACCTCGAGCAGGCAGCCCCGGCGCAGCTCGACGCGCTCGTGCCCGCGCTCGCGGCGCTCCGGGCACGACAGACGGCGGCGGCAGCCGAGTACGAACGCATCGCCGCCGCCTACGCTCCATCCGCCGTTGCCTCCGTCGCCGGGAATGCCGCCGAGGCCGCGAAGGCGCTCGCGTCGGCCGCCGACGAGACAACTCGTGGCAGGAGCGTCGTGGCCACCAAGCGCACCGAGGCGGTCGTCGCGCTGCGAAGGGCGCAGGACGGCATGGCCCGGGCGACCCGGCTCGTGGAGGCGGTCGAGCGCCTGGGTGCCCGCCTCGACGCCGCCGCCGCGGAGCTCCCGGCGGAGCTGGCTGCCGCCGCCAAGGATGTCGAGACGGCCGCTGCCGCAGTCCGCGACGGCACGAGACTGCCACCGCTCGCCCCCGGGACGAGCCTCGTCCCACCGACCGCGCCGGGCGGCGTCGCCGTGGCGCCGATCCCCGATCCTGCGGCCGCGCTCTCCCAGGCCGAGCGACTCCTCGGGGAGGCGAGGCGGGCCGCCGAATCGCGTCCGATGGACCCGCTCGCAGCGCTCGAGCGCGCGACGCAGGCCAACAACGCCGCCGATGCGATCATCGCCGGCCTCCGCGAGGCCGAGGCCCAGCGGACCCGTCGGCTCCAGGTCGCCGCAACCGCGGTCGCGTCCGCGCATGGCCACGTCACCCGGGCCGCCGACTACATCACCACGCGCCGCCACGGCGTCGGGCGCGAGGCGCGGACGCGCGCCGCCGAGGCCGAGCTGCGGCTCGAGGAGGCACAGCGGCTCGCGCCAACCGACCCCGACGCCGCCATCGCGGCCGCGCAGCGGGCGACCCAGCTTGCCGACGAGGCGTACCGCCTTGCATCGGCCGAGTTCGACGGCTGGGACCAGGGCGGCGGCCCTGTCGCCGGGCCGTACACGCGTCGCGGGGGTGGGGAGGCCGAGGTCATCGGCGCCGTGATCGGCGGCGTGCTTGGGGGCATCCTGTCGAGCGGTGGTCGCGGCTCGGGCTGGGGTGGCTCGCCCTGGGGCGGATCGTCCGGCGGGGGCGGCGGGTTCGGGCTTCCGGGCGGCGGCGGGGGCATCGGCCTGCCCGGGCCGTTGGGGGGCGGTGGTGGAGGCGGCGGGGGCCGCGTCCGGGGCGGCCGCTGGTAGCGGCGCACGACATGAAGCTCGACGGCATTCCGTGCGAGCATCCAGGCAGCCACAGACGAACCGGGAGGACATGGACATGGCACAGACTTCGATCCTCGGGCGGATCGGCCAGCTGGTGCGGGCGAACGTGAACGCGATGCTGGACCAGGCCGAGGACCCGGAGAAGATGCTCGACCAGCTGATCCGGGACTTCACCAACAACATCGCCGAGGCAGAGGAAGCGGTCGCGCAGACCGTCGGCAACCTGCGCCTCCTCGAGGACGATGCCCGCGAGGCCCGCGAGGCCGCGGCGGAATGGCTGAGCAAGGCCAAGGCCGCCTCCGACCGCGCGGAGACACTGCGCGCCCAGGGCAACACGGCCGAGGCGGACCGGTTCGACGCCCTCGCGAAGCTGGCGCTCCGGCGCGAGCTCTCCTTCGAGGACCAGGTCCGGACGTTCGACACCCAGATCAGCCAGCAGACGGAGCTCACCGACAAGCTCAAGGACGGGCTCAACAAGCTGCGCCTCAAGCGCGAGGAGCTGGTCCAGAAGCGCGACGAGCTCGTCAGTCGCGCGAAGATGGCGCAGGCCCAGATGCAGGTCCAGCAGACCCTCAAGGAGGTCTCCGTCCTCGATCCCACCTCGGAGCTCAACCGCTTCGAGGAGCGCATCCGGCGCCAGGAGGCACAGGCGCGCGGCATGGAGGAGGTGGGCATGTCGTCGCTCGAGGATCAGTTCGCAGAGCTGGAGAGCGGTGAGGACGAGCTCGAGGTCGAGGCACGCCTGGCCGAGCTCAAGGGCAAGGCGCTCCCGAGCGGCGCGCCCGCGCTGGAGTCCGGCCAGGGCTGAGAGCCCGCACGCCGGCGCGGTGCCGGTCGGTCACCAACGGTGGACGGGGTGCGCACGAGCAGCGCCCCGTCCCGATTCCCGGTCTGCTAGCCCGCGAGCGCGATCCAGACCGGGTCGCCGCGCGTCACGCCCATGCCGGCGGCCGCGCTCGCCTCGTAGCGGATGATCGAGACCCAGTCCCACGCGTCCACGAGCATCCCGTACTCGCCGGGCTTGACGTCGCTGTAGGCGACGATCCGCCGCGCGCGGATCGAGGTGGCGGTCGTCGCGACCTCGACCATCGTCCCCACCCGGAAGCCCGCCCGCTCGAGGTCCGACGGCCGGGCGGACAGCCGGATGTTGCCGAACCGGTCGACGTCCACGACCGCGCCGTGGATACGCCCGGGCTCCGCTTCCGCGTCCTCGAGCTCCAGCGCCTGGAGCTGCGACGGCTCCACGGGCGAGCCGAGCTTCTCGAGCGGCATCCCGGCCGCGACGTGCGCGGCGGCGGGCGCGAACAGGTCCCGGCCGTGGAACACCGCGGAGACCTTCGTGGACCCGACGGCCGCGGGATCCACCTCGACGGCACCGGTGATCCCGCCGAGCGCCGCCCAGGCGAGGGAGAGCAGGCCGTTGTCCGGCCCGACCAGCCACGGGCCTGCCGCCGTCCTGACCACGATCGCACGACGGGCGGTCCCCACCCCGGGGTCCACGATCCCCAGCCCGACCGCGTACGGCCCCGCGTGCGCCATCCCGTTGGCGAGCATCATCGCGCCCGCCTGGATGTCGTGCGGCGGGACGCCGTGGCTCAGGTCGACGACGTGCACGTCGGGGGCGATGCGCGCGATCACGAGGTGGCACACCCCGACGAACTCGTCGCGCAGGCCCAGGTCAGAGACGAAGACGACCGGTCCGCTCACAGGACTCCCTCCCGCCACTTGGCCCTCGCCGCCGGGACCGGCCGCGACCATCGCGCTTCCGCTAGCATGACGAATCGATGAACCAGATGTATCCCCCCTCCGACCTCGCCTCGATGGATCCGCTGGTCCTGATGAAGAACCTGGACCACGTGCGGATGACGAGCCGCCGGCTGTCGTACATCCTGCAGCAACAGGTCCACCTCTACACGCCCGAGGCGAACCAGCTGCGCGAGCAGATCGACCGCTACGTCGAGGCCGAGCGGCAGCTCGAGGGCGAGATGGCCCGGCGGAAGATCCGGGCCTGACCCCATCGGGCGTACGGCCCGATCCGGCGCCGGTCACCGGCGCCATGCCCTCACGCTGCGGCGATCACCTGGCAGGCCGCAGCCTTGGCCGCCTTGCGGGCCGCCTGCTCCTCCGCGACCACCCGCGCGACGAGCTGCGCCAGCCGCGGCGTCTCGAACAGGCTGAACCCGACGCCGATCTCCGCGAGCGCCTCGTGGCCCATGCCCTGGTACAGGCCGCGTGTCGCCACGGCGCACATCTCGTCGTAGAGCTCCGGCCAGCCCACCCGTCGGCGCTGGTAGCAGAACCGCACGAAGGCCTCGGCTTCGGGCGTGGACGTGCTGACGGCAGGGCCGGCGGACAGCATCGATACGGGTCCTCTCTCCCAGCGGGCGCGCGGGGTCGGGCCGGCGGTCGGGCGGGTCGGTCCCGGCTGCCGGCGGGTGTGATCGACTGGCGATTCCGGCACGCCTCCCTCTGCCTCAGCGCGGCCGCCGTCCTCGTCCCCGCATGCTACGGGCTGGGGCCGCGTCGCCGGAAGGGGCTTCTCCACGATCTTGCCCACCGACTTGTCCACAGCCGTCGGCGGTCGGTGGACAGCCGACGGAACTGCCCGCAAACCTGTGGATGCACGGCGTCCGATCCGTGCCCCGGGGAGGGCTACGGGGTCGCCGCCGGGTCGAGGACCAGGCCAAGCCCGGGCAGCTCCGGGAGGTGCCAGCGCTTGTCGGCCCCGATCTCCAGGCCGCGCACGGGATCCTCGCCGAGGAGCAGGCAGCCGTCGAGGTCCACCCACTCCGCGAGCGGTGACACGGCGGCAGACGCCGCGATCCCGATCGACGTCTCCTCCATGCACCCGAGGAACATCCGGAAGCCCATCGACCGCGCGCGCTCGAGCATCCGCTTGGCCGGGCCGACGCCGCCGCACTTGGCGAGCTTGACGTTGACGCCTGCGGTCACGCCGACGAGCGCATCGAGGTCCTCGATCGTGACGGCGCTCTCGTCGGCGACGATGGGCAACGCCGATCGCTCCTGGAGCCAGCGCAGCTGGTCGAGCCGGCGCGCGGGGAACGGCTGCTCGATGAGCTCCACCCCGAGCCGCTCGAGCGCCGGCAGCAGCGCGAGCGCGCCATCGGGCGACCAGCCCGTGTTCGCGTCCACGCGGATCGGCCCACCGTAGACCGCGCGCACCGCCTCGAGCGTCTCGATGTCCGCCGGGCCGCCCACCTTGATCTTGAGCGCTGGGAAGTCGGCCGCCCGGCGCGCCCGCTCGGCGACCACCGCGGGCTCGTCGAGGCCGAGCGTGAAGTCGGTCGGCGGCAGCTCGCCCTCCACCCCCAGGAGCGTCCGGACCGGCACGCCCAGGCGCTTCCCGGCGAGGTCGTGGAGCGCGATGTCGATCGCGCACTTGATCGCGCCGTGGTGGGCGATCGCGGCGGCCATCAGGCCCTCCGCGTCCTCGAGCGCGGCGCGCACGTCGGCAGCCGACCCGCGAAGGTCCGAGCCGATCGGGTCGAGCGCGGCGAGGAGCAGCGGGGCGACGGCGGCCATCGTCTCGGGCGTGTCCCCGTAATAGGGATCGGGGTAGCCCTCGCCGATGCCCACCGGTCCGTCCGGGCCGTCCTCGTCGTCGCGCAGCGTCGCGATGACGGTCGTGACCGCCCGGCCCTCGCCGTGCGTGGAGCGGGCGATGACGAACGGGTCGCGCAGGGGCAGCCGCAGCGTGCGCAGCCGCAGGACGAAGGTCATCCGCCGACGCCCGTGATGGACCCGGGCTCGTCCGCAAGGGTCACCCATGGGAGCCCGTCGACCGCGGCCTCGATCTCGCGCCACAGCGGGTCGCCCCCGAAGCGCACCGGGTCGTCGCACGGGAGGCCGGTCTCCAGCGCGGTCGCGGCCACGATCCGCCGCGCCTCCTCCTCGTCGGGGATGAGCGACGTGTTGAGCGCGACCGCGACGACCTTGGACGGAGCGACGAGGCCGGCGACCTGCTCGTGGAGGGCGATGAACGGCGGCAGCTGCGCGATCGGGAAGTGGACGTCCGGCTCGTGGTCGAAGTCGTGGTCGGCCATGCCCGGCTTGTGGACCATGACCATCGCGTGCGGCGTGGTCCCGTGGATGAGCCCCAGCGTGACCGACGAGTACGCCGGGTGGTCCAGGCTCCCCTGCCCCTCCACGATGACCCAGTCGCCGCGCCGCTCGCCCTCGGCCGCCAGCCACTCCGCCGTCCCCTGGACGAAGTCGGCGATGACGCGGTCCACGGCCACCCCCCAGCCCTCGACCATCATCCCGGTCTGGCCGGTGGCCACGAACGCCGCGTCCCGGCCGGCCGCGGTCGCCGCGCGCCGCAGCTCGAGGCCGACCGACATCTTGCCGATCGCGCAATCCGTGCCGACGGTGAGGATCACGCGCTTGCCGGGCGCGTGCCGCCGGCCCACGGCGGTCTCGAAGCGGTCGGGCGGCCGGCGATAGTCGGTGATCCGCACCCCGGAGCTGCGCGCCGCTTCGGCGAACTCGGGGTCGTCGCCGAGGAACGTGTGGAGCCCCGAGTGGATGTCCAGCCCCGACCGGATGGCGGCCAGGATCATGGCCCGCCAGTCGTCTGGGAGGCGCCCGCCCGTGGGCGCGATGCCGATGAGCATCCCGTTCGCGCGGGGGATGAACCCGAGCGCCTCGTTGAGGCTGCCGACGATCGGGATGTCGTACCGGCCGGAGTCCCCGAGCCACTCGCGGACGTTGCGCCCCGCCTGCGTGGAGTCGATGACCGCGACGACCCTGTCCGTCCCGAAGCGGATCACGCCCATCGCGGTCTTGCCGTGGTGGAAGCCGAAGTTGCCCTCGGCGAGGATCACGAGGCGGCGATCGGCTGACGACGGCATCGAGTGTCCCTGCAGCGCGGTTTGACCCCCGCCCGAGGATAGGCCATCGACGGCCCTACACGAGCGTCAGCAGCGCCCCCAGCGCGTAGCCCAGCACGGTCGCGAGGCCGACGGCCGGTCCCGCGTCGTCGAAGGCCTCGGGCATCATCGTGTCGGCGAGCATCGTGAGGATCGCGCCGGCGGCGAAGGCCTCGATCGTGGCCGTCAGGCCGGGCGGCGCGTCGGCGAGCAGCAGGTAGCCGAGGCCGGCGGAGAGCGCGCTCACCAGCGCGACGCCCGCCCACAGCCGGTACACGTGCGCGGCCGACCAGCCGGCGCGGCGCAGCCCGGTCGTCGCGGACATCGCCTCGGGCAGGTTCGAGATCGCGACGGCGATGAGGAACGAGAGGCCGATGGCCTCGCTCGCGAGGAGCGAGATCCCGATCACGATGGACTCGGGAATGCCGTCGAGGATGGTGCCCAGGACGATCCCCAGCGCGCCGGCGCCCTCCTGCTGGCCGCCCGACCGCTTGCGGTGACGGCCCGGGCCGCCCTTGTGGAGCGCCCAGTTGCCGGCCGAGTAGACGATCGCGCCGGCGGCCAGCCCGAGCGCCACGGCCGGTGCGCCGGCCTCCGCGAACGCGGACTCCGTGAGGTCCAGCGTGAGCGACGAGATGAGCGCCCCGACCCCGAACCCGGCGATCAGCCCGATCGTCCGCGTCGACCAGTGACGCGCCATCGCCAGCGCGGCGCCCACGAGCAGCGTCGAGGCGGCCAGGAATGCCAGGACGATGGCGAGCAGCAAGGCGTCCTCCCGGCCGGATTCTAGGACGCCTCGCCGGTCTCGGTCACGAGGCGCAGGCGGACCGCGATCGCGGCGATCTCCGCACGGCCGTTCGCACCGAGCTTCGACTTGATGTTCGACACGTGGACGCTGGCGGTCTTCTCGCTGATGAACAGGTCCGTGGCGATCTCGCGGTTGGTCCGTCCCACGGTGAGGCGCTCGAGCACGTCCAGCTCGCGGCGTGTCAGGCGGAAGGGCGTCGCGCGGCCGCGGGGTGGCGCGCCGACAGCGTCCGTGGTCGCCGCGGCGGCACCCGGCGCGAGGTCGAGCCGCGAGCGCACGGCCAGCCGTTCCACCTCCCGCTGCAGCGGCGCGGCCCCCAGCTCGCTCGCGATCCGATGGGCCTCCGACGCGGCGGACTGCGCGGCGGCCCGCGAGCCCCGCGCGAGCAGCAGCGCCTCGGCCTGGCGGTATCG
>JAICUV010000400.1 GCA_025935655.1 Chloroflexota bacterium
ATCGGCCGGTGCGTGCTCGTCGGGAGGGCGCGGTGCGCGCCCGGGTCGGGGACATTGGCCGATGATAAGGGCGAGGTATGCGGCGGATAAGCGGCACCGCCTAGGATGGCCTCATGAACGCCATCGCCGCATCCCCGGAACGCGACAGCCTCGTCCGCTGCGCCTGGGGCGACACGCCCGACGCAGCCTACCGCGCCTACCACGACGAGGAGTGGGGCGTCCCCGTGCGGGACGAGCGCCACCTGTTCGAGCTGCTCGTCCTCGAGGGGGCGCAGGCCGGTCTCTCGTGGTCCACGATCCTCCACAAGCGGGAGGGCTACCGGCGCGCGTTCGCCGGGTTCGACGTCGCGAGGGTCGCGGCTTTCGGCGCGGACGACACGGAGCGCCTGCTCGCGGATGCGGGCATCGTGCGCAACCGCTCGAAGATCGCGGCGGCCATCGGCAACGCCCGCGCCACGCTGGCGCTCTACGAGGGCGGCACCACGCTCGTGGACCACCTGTGGTCGTTCACGGGCGGCGAGCCGCGCCGCAACGCATGGGCATCGATGGGGGAGATCCCGCCGGAGACCGAGGCGTCACGGGCGATGAGCGCGGACCTCCGCAAGCGCGGCTTCCGGTTCGTCGGCCCCACGATCTGCTACGCCCTGATGCAGTCGGCCGGGCTGGTGAACGACCACGTCGTGTCCTGCTTCCGGTACGCGGAGACCGCGTGACGAGCGCTCAACGGGAGGCGCGCCAGGCGTCGCGGAGCTTCATCCGGCCGCCCGTCTGGAGGACCGCGCCCGAGTAGATACGGGCGCCGACGACGAACAGGAGCCAGATCGACGCGACCATCAGGGCGATGCTGACCGCGATCTCCCACGGCTCGATGGCGCCGAGCGCCGTCCGCAGCGGCACGACCATCGGGGCGGCCGGCGGGATGAACGTCATCACGTGCGCGAGGATGCCGTCCGGGTCGCCCGTCACGACGACGATCGAGAGGATGTACGCGGTGGTGGCCGTGAGCGTCACCGGCATCGAGGCGACCGACGCCTCCTCCGGCCGGGACGCGAGCGCGCCGAGGAATCCCATCGTCGTCGCGTAGAACGCGAACCCGAGGATGAACCAGGTGAGCAGCTGGACGACGGCGCCGATGGTGGTCGTGGGCAGCACGAGGCGCCCGAGGACCTGCGACAGGGCGAGCCCCACCGCGACCAGGATCACGAGCTGGGCCAGCGCCAGCAGCCCGATCCCCAGGACCTTGCCCATCAGCAGGTCGCGCGGCCGGACGGTGGACAGGACGACCTCGACGACCCGGCTCTGCTTCTCCTCGACGACGCCCGTGAGGACCCACGACCCGTAGGAGAAGATGCCGATGAACATGAGGATGATCCCCACGTTCGCGAAGATCAGCGCGGTGGCGCCCGCCTCGGTCGGCGGCGCGAGCGCGTCGACCGTCGGCGCCTCGGATGCCGCGGGGCCGGCCCGCAGCGCGATCACCGCCTGGTTCACGACGGCCTGCAGCGAGGCGGGCGCGCTCTCGAGGACGATGAGCTCGCCCGCGGTCGACAGGTCGGCAGGGACGTCCAGCGCGGCGTCGATCGAGCCGTCGTGGAGGGCGGCCTCCGCGGCCGCGCGGTCGGCGACCGCGCTGAGCGAGAGCTGCAGCTCGTACGCGGCGGCAGTCGCCGTGATCGACGCC
>JAICUV010000293.1 GCA_025935655.1 Chloroflexota bacterium
ATGGTCCGTATCGCGTTGCCCGCGGTCACCCGCTCGTGGACGAGGCAGGCGACCGGGAGCGGCCCGGCGGCGTCCCGGCCCCGGGGGCCCTGGCTGCCGGTCTCGTCGAGCGGCGTGGTGAGCTCCACCGGGACGACGGCATCCGCACCGTCGGGCAACGGCGCGCCCGTGGCGATCCGGATCGCGGTCTCCGCGATGACGCGCGCGTCCGGGGCGCTGCCCGCGCGCGACTCTCCGACGACGGTGAGCCGCACCGGGTGCCGCTCGCCCGCCGCGGCCACGTCGGACGCACGGATCGCGTACCCGTCCATCGCGGAGTTGTCCCACGGCGGCAGCGACACGGCCGCGGCGAGCGGCGCGGCCAGCACCCGTCCGAGCGCGGCCTCTGGCGCGAGGCGCTCGGTGTCCTCGATCGGGGCGACGCCGGCGAGGACGGTCGCCTGCGCCTCCTCGACCCGCAGCAGCTCGCCGCTCATCGCCCGGCCGTCCTGGCGGCTTCGGCGGCCGCCCGCACGCGCACGGCCTCGGACACGCTGTCGCGGGTGAGGAGGCCGGCGAGCCGACCCTCCACGGCGACCGCCAGGCCCTCCTGGCCACCGTTGCTCATCACGTCCAGCGCCTCCCACAGCGGATCGTCCGGGGCCAGCACCGGCGCCAGCGGCGGCACGGCCATCACATCGGCGGCGCGGGTGCTCCCGAACCGGCGGCGGCCGAGCCGCTGGAGGCGCCGCCGGCTGATGATCCCCAGGACCTGCTCGTCGTCCACGACGGGCATGGCAGGGACGCCATCCGGGCCCTCGTAGCGGTTGGCGAAGGTGTCGATCGTGAGGTTCGGCCCGACGAACGGGGCGTCCTCGCGCATCGCCTCGCGGACGGTCACGCCCCGCAGCAGGTGCTCCAGCGCGAGCCGGCGATCCAGCGTCCGCGCGCCCGTGGTGAGCAGCCAGCCGAGCGCGATGACGAGCAGTCCCTCGGTCACGAGGTCCGCCAGCGCCATCGCGATCCCGACGCCCATGACCGTGAACCCCAGCAGCCGCCCGACCCGTGCCGTCACGGCGCCGGCCCGGTCTCGGTCATGCGTCCTCGCCCAGGCCAGCGCGCGGATCACGCGGCCGCCGTCGAGTGGCATCCCGGGCAGGAGGCTGAGCAGCCCGAGGATCAGGTTGAGCGCGCCGAGGACGATGAGGCTGCTGGCCACGGCACCCGAGCCCGGCGCGATCATGCCCACGACACCGCCGACGGCGACCAGCAGCCCGCCGGCCACGCCCGACAGCACGGGTCCGGCGAGCGCGACCTCGAGCTCGGCGCGCGGCGTCGGCGCCTGGATGTTGAGCGGGGCGAGCCCACCCACGAACCCGAGCGTGATCGACCGCTGCTCGATGCCGTACCGGCGGCCGAGGAGCGCGTGTGCGAGCTCGTGGGCGATGACCGAGACGAGGAACCCGAAGGCGATGAGCCCGCCGATCGCCCACTGGGCGGCGCCCGGCAGGTCCGGCGCCGTGAACGACGCCTGCTGCGCGCCCAGGAGCGTCACGATCGCGATGAGGACGGCCCACGTCAACGAGATCCGGATCTCGATGCCGAACAGGCGGGCGATCGGCACCCCGCCCGCGCCGATCACGCGGCCTCCGCGGCGTTGGCGGCGGCACGGCGCCGCCCGAACCACCACAGCAGGAGCGACAGCGCCACCACGAGCGTCCCCACGGCGATCGTCGTCTCCACCCAGAACTGGTACGGGAACAGCTGCACGAGTCGCTCCGTGCCGGGGTCGAAGTTGTACGAGCCCGCGGGGAAGAACAGGGTGTGGAACAGCTCGAAGGCCTGGTCGAAGAACAGCACGCCCGCGGCGCCGCCGACCACCGTGATGACCGCGATCCACCCGCCGGCCCGGGACAGCCGCCGCCACAGGATCGCCCGTGCCCGCGCTCCGCGCGACACCGCGAAGGCGACCGCGAGCAGCAGGGCCGCGCCCGCGGCCACGAGGTAGAACGACGCGAACACGCTGCGCACGTCGGCCATGTGCTGGCGCTCGCGGACGTCGAGGACCGGCGCCCCGTCGAGCGCGACGTCGAACGCCGGCGGCCCGAGGACCAGGTCCGACAGGATCGCGTCCGTGACCGTGCGCAGCTCCGCGGCCGTCCACCCGGTCCACGCCTGCGCCTGCGCGCGGTCCTGCTCGAACCCCACGAACACCGGGTTGAGGAACGGGACGATCGACACGGCGACGATCACGATCGCTGCGGCGACGCCGAGCACGAGCGACGTCACGGCGCCGCGAAGCGTTGTCATCAGGCGCCGATGGTAGCCCGGACGAGGAGAGCTCCCCGGACGGCTACTCCTCCTCGAGGGTCCGGGCCTGCTCCCACCAGGTCTCGAGCATCAGGTCCGCGGGCGGCTCCCAGTTGAGCTCCGTCGCCGCACGGGCGAGGCGCGCCCGGAACGTGTCCAGGTCCACCGCGAGCAGGTCCCGGAGCCCCTCGATGCCGGCCTGGATGAACAGCTGGTGCTCCGTGGCCCCGAACCCTGCCAGGTTGAGCAGCAGCGCCTCGTCGCGCCACGTGGAGACGTCGTTGGGCGTCGCCTTCACGTGGTCCGCGAGATACGTGCGGCGGGTCGGCGTCTCCGAGACCTCCAGCAGGATGCCGGTCGTGAAGACGCCCTGCTTCTCGAGGCGGGCGAGGTGCACGGGCTCGATGCGGGTGAGCTCGGTGATGGGCGGCACGGGCTGCGCGGGCCTCCGTGGATGGCGTCGGTGGGCTGACGGCTGTCGCTCGGTCGGCGGCCATTATCGCGGGTTCCGGGCGCCTCGTGCGCGGGGCGGACGGCACAATGGGTCCATGGAACCCTGGGTCGTGTTCAAGTACCTCCACATCCTCGCCGTGATCACGGCGCTCGGCGCCAACCTGACCTACCAGTTCTGGCTGTCGCGGGCCGCGGGGTCCCCGGGTGAGCTCGTCTTCGTCCTGGAGAGCATCAGCAGGCTCGACCGGCGGGTCGCGAACCCGGCGTACATCGCCGCGGCGGTCGCCGGCGTCGCGATCGTGGTCACGGGCCCGTACGGCTTCGAGTCGCCGTGGATCGTGGCGGCCATCGTCCTGTACGTGCTCGTCGCCCTGATCGGGATCACGGTCTACGCGCCCGCGGCGCATGCCCAGCTGGACCTCGCTCGGCGGGCGCCGGGCTCTCCCGCCTACGCGGCCGCCGCCCGCCGGACGCAGGTGCTCGGGCTCGCCGTGACCGCCATCGTGCTGGTCATCGTGTGGCTGATGGTGGTCAAGCCCTCGCTCTGGGCCTGACCCGACGCGTCGGGCGCGCTCAGTCGTCGAGCGGACGGCGCTCGAGCACCACGTCCCAGTGCGCGTCCAGCAGCGCGAAGCGCCGCGCCTCCTCGGCCCTGAACGTCTCCTGGTCCGGGTACAGCCGGCGGCTGATCTCGGCGTCGCTGTGCTCCTGGATCGCCGCCCAATCGCGGTACGTGATCGAGACCATCAGGTCCCAGTCCGCGCGGCCGTCGCCGTGGAACCGCGGCACGGAGAGCTCGACCGCCGTGTAGCGGCCCGCCGCGAGCTGCTCCCGCAGGATCGGCCAGTGGTTCTTGCGGAACAGCGCGACGAACTCGTCGTGGCTACCCCACCTGGTCCGGTAGAAGTACAGGATCGTGATCGTGTCCGTCATCGGGCGCCTCCTGCGCTGCACTGTCGAGTCGGGCGGCCTCCCGCTGCAGCAGCGCCCACGCACGGTCGACGTGGCGGGGCTGCGTGCGCAGGTTGCCGATGGCCAGGCGGATCGTGAACCGGCCGGCGAGGCGGGTGTGGGAGAGGAAGACCTCGCCCGTTCGGTTGACCGCGTCCATGAGCTGCGTGTTCCGCTCGTCGAGCGCCGCCTCGTCGTCGCCGAGCGAGGCCGGCCGGTGGCGGAAGCAGACCGTCGAGAACGGGACGGGCGCCAGGCGCTCCCAGTCGGGCGCCGCGTCGACCCAGCCCGCGAACCGCTGGG
>JAICUV010000372.1 GCA_025935655.1 Chloroflexota bacterium
CCGCCTCCTCGAGCGCGCCGCGCGCATGAACGACGAGAACGGCGGCGGCTCGCTGACGGCGCTCCCGATCATCGAGACCCAGGCCAACGACGTCTCGGCCTACATCCCGACCAACGTGATCTCGATCACCGACGGCCAGATCTTCCTCGAGACCGACCTGTTCAACGCGGGCCAGCGGCCGGCCATGAACATCGGCATCTCGGTCTCGCGCGTGGGTTCCGCGGCGCAGACGAAGGCGATGAAGAAGGTCGCCGGGCCGCTCAAGCTGGACCTCGCGCAGTACCGCGCCCTCGCGGCCTTCGCGCAGTTCGCGGGCGACCTGGACAAGGCGACCCGCGACCAGCTCAACCGGGGCGAGAAGCTGTCCGAGATCGTCAAGCAGCCGCAGTACCAGCCGCTCCCGGTGGAGAAGCAGGTCGCGATCCTCGTGGCGGCCACGACCGGCAAGGTGGACGACATCCCCACGGCACGCGTCAAGGACTTCGAGACGCAGCTGTACCGGTTCCTCGAGACCGAGCGGCCGGACATCCTCACCAACCTGGCCGCATCCGGGGCCCTGACGGACGACATCTCGGACGCGCTGAACAGCGCGATCGACGACTTCCGCCAGAGCTTCCTGGCCTAGGGACGGGCCTCCAGCGTGGCGAGTCAGCGAGAGATCCGGCGGCGCATCAGCTCCGCCAAGAACATCAAGCAGATCACCCGGGCCATGCAGTTCGTCGCGGCATCCAAGCTACGGCGGGCGCAGGAGTCCACGCTCGCCGCGCGCCCGTACCGCGAGAAGCTGGACGAGGTCATCGCGGATCTCGCGGCGGTGCTCGACGGCGAGGACCATCCCCTGCTCGCGGGGCGTGACCTCGGCCGGGAGCACAGCCGCCTGATCGTGATCATCACGAGCGACCGCGGCCTGGCCGGGGCGCTCAACACCAACACGGTCCGGTTCATCGCCCGCGAGATCACCGAGCATCCCGGCGACCTCAAGGTCGCCACCGTCGGCCGCAAGGGCCGCGACGCGATGCGCCGCGCCCGGGTGCCGATCGCGGCGCACTTCGAGGGCTTCGGCGACCGCCCGGCGTTCGCCGACGTCCTGCCGCTCGCGCGGCTCATCACCGACGACTACGTCGCGGGCGTCTACGACCGGGTGGATGTCGTCTACTCGCGCTTCGTGTCCACGCTCGTCCAGAAGCCGTCACTGGAGCAGCTGCTCCCCGTCGTGCCGTCCGAGGACACCCACGGGATCCCCGGCAACCAGTTCGTGTTCGAGCCCAACCCCGCGGCCTTCCTCCAGGCCCTCCTCCCGCGCTACCTCGCGACCCGCCTGTTCCAGGCGGTGCTCGAGGCGAAGGCGAGCGAGGAGAGCTCCCGCATGGTCGCGATGAAGAACGCCACCGAGAACGCCCAGGAGCTCATCGAGGACCTGACGCTCTCGTACAACAAGGTCCGACAGGCCAACATCACTCGCGAGATGGTCGAAATCGCGAGCGGCGCCCAGGCCCGCTAGCCGGCGCAGAAGGAGGCACCACCACATGGCGACCGCCGCACCTGCCGCGACCGGCCGGGTCATCCAGATCACCGGCCCTGTCGTGGACATCGAGTTCCCCGCGGGCGAGCTGCCCCGCATCTTCAACGCCGTCGAGATCATCCGCGAGGGCCAGGACGGCCTCGTGTGCGAGGTCCAGCAACACCTGGGCAACAACTGGGTGCGCGCCGTGGCGATGACGACCACGGACGGGCTCGCGCGCGGCACCGCCGTCCGCGACACGGGCGCCGCGATCACGGTCCCCGTGGGCGAGGCCACCCTCGGCCGCGTGTTCGACGTCCTGGGCCACCCGATCGACGGCCGGGGCGCGGTCAGCGCCGAGCACATGCTGCCGATCCACCGCCAGCCCCCCAGCTTCGAGGACCAGACCACCGAGGTCGAGGTCTTCGAGACCGGCCTCAAGGTCATCGACCTCGTCTGCCCGTTCCGCAAGGGCGGCAAGATCGGCATCTTCGGCGGCGCCGGCGTCGGCAAGACGGTCATCATCCAGGAGCTCATCAACAACGTCGCGAAGGAGCACGCCGGTGTCTCCGTGTTCGCGGGCGTGGGCGAGCGCTCCCGCGAGGGCAACGACCTCATCAAGGAGATGACCGACTCGGGCGTCATCAAGAGCACGGCCTTCGTGTTCGGCCAGATGAACGAGCCGCCGGGCGCCCGCCAGCGGGTCGGCCTCACGGCCCTCACGATGGCGGAGTACTTCCGCGACGAGGAGGGCCGCGACGTCCTCCTGTTCATCGACAACATCTTCCGGTTCACCCAGGCGGGCTCCGAGGTCTCGGCGCTGCTCGGGCGGATGCCGTCGGCGGTCGGCTACCAGCCGAACCTCGCCACGGAGATGGCGGCGCTCCAGGAGCGGATCACCTCGACCCACAAGGGCTCGATCACGTCGCTCCAGGCCGTCTACGTCCCCGCGGACGACTACACGGACCCGGCGCCGGCGACGACGTTCGCCCACCTCGA